>DXBN01000201.1 GCA_019116505.1 Candidatus Enterococcus avicola
TAATGGTAATTCAATTTCATAGAATAAAGAGACTTGCTCTTTTTCTTTTAATTCCGTTACTAATTGTGTGCTTAACCATTCGATGGCAACCACTTTACGTGCAAGATGCTCAAATAAAACGTCATCCTCGGGTACAGCGATTTTTGCGCCCTTGCCATAAATCATTGTATCTGAATGAATCGCATCATAGCCATAATGGTGCGCTACTGCAGAAATATCATTGCTTTGATCATTCGTATTTAATAAATAAGCTGCTAATAGAATATCAAAGGTACAGCCTTTTAATTGAACGCCTTCCTTAGACAACGCAACAATGGTTCGTTTAGCGTCATAAACATGCTTTTTCTTCGAAGCATCTTCTAGCCAATTCTTAAACGGGGTTTGTTCTAAAATAGCTAGGTCTTTTGAAACATAGACTTTCTCTTTGGTTCCCCAGACAAGACCAACAATCTCACCTACATGGTAATTTTCACTTAGCATTTCCACGTATAGAGCTGATTCATCTTGGAACATTTCGTCTGTAGTTTGAGTAACAACTTCGAAATCAATTGCTTCTAACTCTGCGACTTCTTCGACAATGTTTAATTTTTCTAAGAATGTATTGAAATTCATCTCTTTATAAAAAGGAATTAATTTTTCTAAATCTTTCCCTTCATATTTTAAATCTTCCACTTGGACTGTAATTGGTGAGTCCGTATGAATTGTTGCTAATTTCTTTGATAAGAAAGCTTGCTCTTTATCATTAATCAAGTTTTCTTTCATTTTGCTCTTCTTCAATGAATCGATATGTTCATAAATTCCCTCAATCGAACCAAACTCATTCAATAACTTAATCGCTGTTTTTTCACCAACTTTTGTGACACCCGGAATATTATCTGACGCATCACCAGCCAAACCTTTTAAGTCAATAATTTGTAATGGTGATAACCCTTGATATTTTTCAGCAATAAACTCTGGCGTACAAACTTCAACTTCGCTAACGCCTTTTAATGTAATATTAACCGTTACATCATCTGTTACTAACTGCGTTAAATCTCTATCACCAGTTAAAACAACCACGTCAAATTTCTCTTTATCAACTTGCTTCGCTAACGTTCCGATGATATCGTCTGCTTCATAGTTATCTAGTTCATAATGCTCCACACCTAAAGCATTAATCAACTCGCGAATATAAGGCATTTGTTCTTTAAATTCACTAGGGGTCTTTGAGCGGCCACCTTTATATTCATCGTACCATTCATGTCTAAATGTCGTTCTCCCTGCATCAAAAGCAACTAAAACGTGGGTGGGATTTTCTCTAGCCATCATGTTATCAAACATTGTATGAAAAGCATAAATCGCATTTGTATGTAAACCATTGTTATTTTTGAATCGATCCAATGAATTGTGTAAAGCATAGAATGCACGAAAAGCCACACTGTTGCCATCGATTAAAAGTAATTTATTTTTCATTGAGTTACGCTCCTTCTTTTTTCGTCCTTAATCATTTTAACAAAGATATCCAAGGAATGCGATTAATTCGCTAGTTTTTAAAATCGATATAAAAAAACTAGTGTGACACTCTACAATTGAGTCCCACACTAGTTTATGTTATCTTTTAGTCTCTTGAAAAAATTCTTAATAATGACAAGAATAAGTTAATAAAGTCTAAGTACAATTGTAGTGCCATAAAAGCTGCAATTCCTGTATTGTCTTGACCAATTGTTGCTTGATACATGTGACGAATTCTTTGATTATCATAGGCAATTAAACCAACGAAAATAATTACCGTAACATAAGATAAGAAGTAATCAATTGCTGCACTACCTAAAAACAAATTAATAAGCGTCGCAACGATAACACCCCATAACAATCCAATCGCTGCACGACCCATACCGGTCAAATCTTTTTTAGTCATAACACCAAAAATAGACATCCCAACAAAAGTAATACTAGCAACTCCAAAAGCTTTCGCTACATCAGCCATCGAGTAAGCCGCTAAAGTAACTGCCAAGATAAAACCCATAAGTAGCGAGTAAACGATAAAGCCCGCAACTGTTAACGATGGATTTTTCTGTGCTTTTGCACTTAACAGTAAAACTAAAATAATTTGAACTATCCATAAACCAGTTAGACCAAATGGAAATCCAGAAATAATACTAACCGTTTGTTCAAAGAAAAATCCCATTGCCAAGTACGCTGTTATTGCCGTAATTGCTAAACCTAAACTAAAAATTCCATAGACTTTTGAATAAAATTGATTCAAGCCTTTTGTTTCAATTGCTGTATTATTCAATTATATCTCCTCCTTAGATTGATGACTTGGTGGTTGTACTAAAACAACCGCATCGAGTACACGATGATCGGAAGCATTCATCGCTTCAACAGAAATCGTTACGACCTCTTTCATTTTATCGACTTTAATCACTTCAAAAGTAAAAGTGATTGTTTCATAATGATAAACAGGTTCGACAAAATTTACCGATAAATTAACAACATGTGAACCCGGTCCTGGCAAGTGTTTCGAAATGGCACTTGTAATAATTCCAGTCAACATAATCGATGGTACGATTGGTTGTTCAAATTCCGTTTGAGTAGCATAAGCATGCTGAATATATAACGGATTAGCATCATTTGTTAGTCCTAAATAAAGCAAAATTTGTTGATCCTCAATTACTTCTGTTAAAGATAACGAATCGCCTTCTTCGATTTCTTCAATTGTTTTTCCTATTTTACGTGGTTTCCCAATATTCAAAATAGTAACCCCCAAGGTTTATAATATCTATTATTTTATCAAAGGTAGCCAAAAGTGCAAGTATGAAACGTCAATATTCATAAAAGATTCATGTTTTTACGATTAAATTTACTAGCATCTTATATAAAAAAACAACCTCTAGAAGCATGGTCACTTCAAAAGGCTGCTTTCTTTTAAATTATAAGCGATTGCGAGTGGTGTTACTTAATAACGTTTCATAAGCACGTTCAAATTTTTGAACATCGCCTGCGCCCATGAAAATCATAACCGCATCCCCGTGATCAAGTAATGGCGAAACATTGTCTTCTTTGATTACTTGTCCGCCTTTTTGAATTTTTTCACCTAGATCTTCAATTCGGACAGAACCTTGTGATTCACGTGCCGAACCAAAAATATCACATAAATAAACTTTATCGGCTAAATCAAGAGCTTCCGCAAATTCATCCATTAAAGCAATCGTTCTTGTAAACGTATGTGGTTGGAAAACCGCAATAATTTCTTTGTCAGGATATTTTTGACGAGCGCCATCAATTGTTGCACGGATTTCAGCTGGATGATGTGCATAATCATCGACAATTGTCATATCAGCCACGATTTTTTCACTAAAGCGGCGTTTAACCCCTTTGAAAGTTAACATTTCAGCTGCGACAGCTTCCATTGCTAACCCTTCTAAATAACAAACCGCTATCACGCTCAACGCATTGTTAATGTTGTGTTGGCCAAAAGAAGGCACTAAGAAACGTCCGATTTGTTCACCTTTAAATGATACATCAAAAGAAGAACCTTGTGTTGAACGTTCAATATTAGTTGCTCTAAAATCATCATTTTCTTCGACACCATAGTAATAAACGGGTACATCGACTTTTAATTGGCGTAAATAAGGATCGTCTCCAAAAGCAATAATCCCTTTATTGACATTTTCAGCCATTGATTGGAAAGCCGAGAAAACATCTTGAATGCTTTCATAATAATCTGGATGATCAAAGTCGATGTTCGTCATAATTACATAATTTGGTGAATAAGCTAAGAAATGACGACGGTACTCACAAGCTTCAAAAGCAAAGAATTCAGCTAATTCATCGCCATGACCCGTACCATCACCAATCAAGAAACTTGTCGGTTTGATTCCTGACAACACATGCGCCAACAAACCAGTTGTACTTGTTTTCCCATGTGAACCTGTCACACCTATACTTGTATAGTTTTGAATCAAGTCACCTAAAAACTTGTGATAGCGAATAACTTCTAAACCTAATTCTTTCGCACGTACAATTTCAGGGTGCGTATCTGGAAAGGCATTACCTGCAATCACGGTTAATCCAGCTGTAATATTTTCTTTATTAAAAACAAATAATGGAATTCCTGCTTTTTCTAAATCACGTTGAGTAAAAAAGTACTCTTCAACGTCGGATCCTTGAACTTTAAAGCCTTTTTCATGTAAGACAAGAGCCAGTGAACTCATACCAGAGCCTTTAATTCCAATAAAATGGTATATTGTATTTTCATTATTAAACATTATTTTGATTTCCTCATTTCTCAAGGGTTTCATTTCACAATCGTCTTTTCTACGAACGTTAACAATTATCTTACATGTTCTTGAAAATAGCAATTCTTTTACTTAAAAAAAATATTCTCTTAAGCTTTACCCTTTTTTTCAGATTTTGGCTCAACCATCGTTAAACTAATACGTCCTTTAGCGATGTCGACTCCTTCAACCCAGACATTGACAATGTCACCTACAGCAACGACATCTTTAGGATGTTTAACAAACTTTTGACTAAGTTTTGATAGATGGACTAAACCGTCTTGTTTCACCCCAATATCAACGAACGCTCCAAAATCAATGACATTACGAATTGTTCCTTTTAATTCCATACCAACTTTTAAATCTTCCATTGATAAGACATCTTGACGTAACAATGGTGCTGGCATCGAATCACGCATGTCGCGGCCTGGATCAGCCAATGCATGTAAAATATCTGTGACCGTTTCTTGTCCGACTGCTAACTTTTCAGCGACATTTGCTGGAACAAGTCCCTTTAATTTTTGGCTCGCTTCTTTCGTACCTAGCGTTTTAAGTTCGACATTAGCTATTGATAAAATTTCTTTAGCAATTGAATAACTTTCTGGATGAATACCTGTATTATCTAAAATATTTTTTCCATCTGGGATACGTAAAAAACCTACTGCTTGTTCATAAGCTTTTGGTCCTAATCGAGGAACTTTCTTTAATTGGTTCCGTTGGTTAAAGGCGCCGTTTTCTTCACGATAATTAAAAATATTTTGAGCTGTCGTTTTATTTAAGCCAGCTACATGGACGAGTAACTGTGGACTGGCTGTATTTAAATCAACTCCCACCTGGTTAACTACCGTTTCGATTACAAAGTCCAATTGTTCATTCAATCTTTTTTGCGAAACATCATGTTGGTATTGCCCTACGCCGACCGCTTTAGGCTCAATTTTTACAAGTTCGGCTAAAGGGTCTTGGAGTCGACGTCCAATACTGATTGCGCTTCGTTCTTCGACTTGTAGATTAGGAAACTCTTGTCGTGCAACATCACTCGCTGAGTAAACCGATGCTCCAGCCTCATTAACAATCACAAAGAATATTTCTCTCGTCACTTTTTTCAATAGCTCCGCCACAAAAAGTTCGGATTCCCGACTAGCCGTTCCATTGCCGATAGCGACCATCTCAACTTGATACGTTTCTAATAATTTCAAGAATGTTTTTTGTGCTTCTTGATGGCGCGCTTCAGATGAGGCATGTGGATAAATGACTGTTGTGTTCAGCAATTTCCCTGTCTCATCAATCACAGCCAATTTACAACCAGTTCGATAAGCCGGGTCAAAACCTAAAACGACTTTGCCTTTAAGTGGAGACTGTAGTAATAGATTTCGTAAGTTTTCACCAAAAATTCCAATCGCTTGTTCATCGGCTTCTTCCGTCAACGCATTTCGAATTTCTCGTTCTACACTTGGCGCAATAAAACGTTTGTAGGCATCTTGATATGCTGCTTGTACAAAGGGAACCGCTGTTGATTGTTGATTTTTGATTAATTGTTTATAAAAGTAATTTTCAATTAATTCTTCTGGAACTTCCAACTGAACTTTTAAAATCCCTTCTTTTTCACCTCGATTGGTCGCTAAAATTCGATGGGAAACCATTTTTTGAATCGGTTCAGAAAAATCATAGTACATTTCATAAACTTTTTTCTCATCTAGCTTTTCATCTTTAACTGTACTAACATAGCTTCCTTTTTTAAAGAAGTACTCACGAATCCACGTGCGGTACTGCGAAGAGTCACCAATCTGTTCTGCTAAAATTTCATGGACACCTTGCAACGCTTCTTCCACGGAAGCTACTTCATCGGTTAAAAATTCCTGCGCTTTAACTTCAACCGAACTTGTTGGAAACGTTAAAATCCAATCGGCCAATGGTTCCAAGCCTTTTTCTCTCGCAATCGTGGCTTTTGTACGACGTTTTTGTTTGTAAGGACGATATAAATCTTCGACTTCTTGTAACTTAACAGCCTTTTGAATCGCTTTTGCAAGTTCAGGGGTCAATTTTTCTTGTTCTTCAATGATACGTAAGACTTCCGCTTTACGTTTTTCTAAGTTCTCCAAATAATTATATCGCTCTTCGATTTCACGAATTTGAACTTCGTCAAGTGCGTCTGTCATCTCTTTTCGATAGCGTGCAATGAAAGGAACGGTATTCCCCTCATGTAATAATGCTAGAACTTTCGTAATTTGACTCGCTTTATATTGTGGTAATTCTTTAATTAATAATTGAATAATCTGTTGATTTGTCTCGATTGCCATATACTCACTCTTTTCTTTCTATTGATTAGGATTCCATGATGCAGTCATTTTTTGATATTCAATATCTTGCACAACACCTTTTTTATCAAAAATCACACCATGAACCGAACCACCATAAATGGCCCCACCATCAATGCCAATTTTATTATCAGAAAACCATAGATCAGTTGTTTGATTGTCACCGTGTAAACTAGGTGTAATCGTATGACCAAAGACAATCGTTTTTCCAATATGATTGACTCCTTGATGAAAATCGTCGCGAATCCACATAAAGTCTCGAGGTGTTGTTTGATGCCAGTCTTTAAGGGCTAAATTAACTCCTGCATGTACGAAAAGATACTTTTCCCACTCAAAATAATAAGGTAAACTTTTTAAAAATTCGATTAGCTCTTTATAATGCGCACGCAACATCATCGCCATTTCTGTCGGTGAGTATTCTTCCGTTGCTCCTGCATGTAAAAGACTATTAACCGTCTCACGACCACCATTCAGCCAATACATATCCGCAACCTCTTCAGGATTTTGTAAGAACTTCAAAAAATAATCTTCATGATTGCCACGTAAATAAATAGCATGGTATTTTCCAACCAACTCTTTGCCTTTCAAAAAACATGCTTTACTCTTTGGACCACGGTCATTTAAATCACCAATTAAGACAAGTTGGTGATTGACTGGATCGAAATCTTCCAATAATTTTTCAAAGAGATCAAGTTGACCATGGATATCACTCAGTACATAGACATACGGTTTCATTGATTACACCTCCTAGTATATACAAAAAAACTGAGCCACTTCCCTCTCGTTTGGTTCCCTTAGCGATTCGTTAACACGTCTCGCGATTGTCGGGCACTTCAACCTGAAATTGTCGTGGTTCAGTTTTTAACTGACTATTCTTTGGCTTTGCCTGTTACAGCAAAGAAATGACCGTCGGTGTCTGAGAAGTTAAAGACCAATTGATCTGATAATTGAACCATCTCTCCTACCGTCACTGCTTGTTCTTGAACTTTTTTATAAAGTCCAAAAATATCATCGGTGAAAAACATCAGTGATGGTGAGTTTGTTGCCACCTCAGGCGAATGTTTTTCAATGAATTCACGATCATAAATAACAAAATGAACTTGGCTTTCACCTGCTAAGGCAACTTCTACGACAAGCGTGCCGTCCATTTCTTGTTCTTCTACAAGCGTGAAGTCTAAGTTTAGCCAAAAATCACGTGCTTTTACGACATCATCCACGTAAAGCATTAATTGAATTTTATTTGAAAACATAATTGTCTCCTATTCCCCTTCTTGACTGAAGTTTAAATTAATTCCTGGTTGATCCGTTACAATTTCTGTCATTTCATAAGTTAAACGTTGTAACATATCAAATAATGGAGCAACAAGTGTATTGCCTTCTTCTTGAGTTAAATCTTCTTGTTTGGTCACTTTACGGTTGATAAAGTGATTGATTTGGCCGATTGCACCACTAATGATAAATTCTGGAAAAACGACTTCAAATTGTAAACGTGCTGCTAAAATACTATTTTCTTTTGGATAATTTTCGTCAGGTGCAGGAAACGGTGCAAACCCCACGTTAATTTTTGTTTTTGCTTCTGTGTTTTGTGGATCACGCATATCAAAATGGTACGCTTCTACGATTGGTTGTTGTCTTTTAAGTTCCAATATATTCACACTCCTCAAAAGAAATTATACCATACAATGCCAACAGATAAACACTAAAAAAGCGAAGACAGACTAAGTTATTCCTATCGAAGAACTGCCTTAAAGTTACAGTCCTGAAAAGTAAAGCAAAAAAATTTGTGCTCTGATATCGTTTATTCTTTAGAGCCAAACTTTCTTAATAAAACGTTATCAATAAAAGGGATAAAATCATTGTTTCCTAAGCCCCAAAAATTGACAGTTGAAAGAAACACATGCGATAATTACTGAGTAAAATAAAATTAGAAAAGAGGAGTCACCATGGCAGCAATGGTATTTGTTAATTTCCCCGTCACTGATTTAGCACGCTCAATTGAATTTTACACCGCTTTAGGTTTTAAACAAAATAAAGAATTTTCTGATGAAAACGCAGCCTCTATGGTTTGGGATGATACCTTTTGGATTATGGTCTTAACCCATAATTTTTATCGTAAATTTATAAAAAACAAAGAAATTGCTGATACACAAAAAGTCAGTGGTGCTCTGATTGCTTTTAGTTTGGATAGCGCCGATGCCGTCAAGGAATTAGGTAAAAAAGCCGAAAAAAATGGCGGAACTGTTTACCACGTCGACATGGGTATGCCTGAAAGTATGATGTATGGTTTAGAAGTTCAAGATCCAGATGGCAACTCTTTAGAACCTTCTTGGATGAAAATGCCTTAGATTTTACATATTAAAAAGAGTCCGAGCTAAAAAGTCGGACTCTTTTATTGTCTTCTTATTGACTTTACTTTAAATAATCAACCGCATCTTTTACAGTTTTAACTGGCATAATTTTCATATTTGAATCTAATTTTTCTAAAGCATCCTTTGCCTCTTGATAGTTAGATTGAATTCCTGGAAAGTCTTTTTTCATCTCATCCGTAATTGGATCATCTGGTGCAAAGAAGATTTCCGTTCCTTCTTGGGCCGCACTTGCAATTTTTTTATCAATTCCACCGATTCGACCGACTGTTCCATCTAAGTTCATCGTGCCCGTTCCTGCAATTTTACGTCCTTTACGCAAATCAGCTTCAATCAGTTGATCATAGATTTGTAAAGTAAACATCAGTCCTGCAGAAGGACCGCCAATATTTTCAACATGAAACTCAATCTTCTCATCTGAAGAAATGGCAGTGTGATCAACTAGACTAATACCGATGCCTGCCTT
>DXBN01000202.1 GCA_019116505.1 Candidatus Enterococcus avicola
TTTCTTGACCGCCACCAGTTAGAAGTGGGGCTAATTTACGGCCATGACGCCAAAAAATAAAGCCAACCCCTCTTGGCCCATGAAATTTGTGTGCAGAGAAAGTCGCAAAATCAACACGTGGTGTCAACCAAACCTTTGTATCGACGTGTCCCACACTTTGTACCGCATCAACATGAAAATGAATACTTGGATAAGCCGACAAGACCTGACTAATTTCTTTAATCGGCTGAATTGCACCTATTTCATTATTAACAGCCATAATTGATACTAAAATCGTATCTTTATTTATTAATTTTTCTAGCGCCACAGCGTCTACAAAACCTTGAGCATTAACGGGTGCGTAACTAATTTCAAACCCAAGCTCCATTAATTGTTTTGCACTTTCTGTTACTGATGGATGTTCGATACTGGATAAAATCACGTGTTTTCCGAATGATTTTTTCGCTAAGGCTGTTCCTTTAATTACCCAATTATTTCCTTCCGTTCCACCACTTGTAAAAAATATTTCTTTTTGGCTAACAGATAAATAGTCAGCCACTTGCTCACGCGCTCTTTGTAATAAACGATGTGCTTGATTACCTAAGTCATGTAAACTCGAAGGATTACCAAAAATTCTTTGACTTGTTTGTACATAAGTATTCAGGGATTCGGGATAAATCGGGGATGTTGCACTGTGATCAAAATAAATCATTAAAAAGATCCTCTCTGTCTAAATTCTTACTCATTATAACGATTCCACCACAACCTTTCAAGTAAGAGGCGATAATTGAAGCGGTTTGTGACGAGTAAGAGTAATGAGTTAAGTAAAAAAGAAGCTATGACGCATTTGTCATAGCTTCTTTGATTACCGTTTTGCTTAAACTAAGTCTTGATGTTTAAAGTAAAATTTCTCTAAGCGTTCAAAAGCACCTGGCTCAACTCGTTCTAAACTCGTTGCAATCGTATCAAGCGCATCTTGATAACGATATTCGTCGTTAAACAAGACTAAACCATGTTGAATTGCTGCTTTAATTTCAGGGTTTGAATGACGGTAACGGTTCGCGTATTGCATCAATTGCTCCGTTAAAGCTGCGGCATCAACTAACTCTTTCGTACGAGTATCAAGCATTTCTAATTCATCTTCACAAATTGCAACTAGCTTGTTAACTTCTTCAATATTGATTCGAATACGATTCAATGATTTTCCTAAGTCTTCTACTCGATCGGTTACTAGGAAAAAGAATTCCAAGTAATCACCCGGCAAACCAGGTAAGCGTTGTTTTTCAACATAACGTTTTAGATTACGCAATTTAAATTCAAAGGTCTCAATTTTTTCTTGCGCTACTTTTTCATCTTTTCTCAATTCTCTCAAGGAATCATCAATTTCAACTTGTTGATTTTCAACATCATCTAAAATATGATAAGACTCTTTGTAAAATTCTTGAACTTCTGAAAAAGGCACTTCACTTGCATCTAATTTAGGCGTAAGTTCTTCAATTCGACGAACAATCGCATCAATCTCAGTTTGGAATCCACGCACACGACCTAGTTCATTACGATTTAACGTATAGCTTTGAGACGTATGGTCAAGTTCGATCAATAGTTGGCGATTATTTTTAATTGAATGCTCAATGTAATCTTCAATAATTGTACGATTTTTAAGAACATATTTCTTCGCTTCAATTTCTCTTTCCATGACTGAGTACAATGTATCGATTTCTTGGGCAGTGTCACGATTTGCGACTTCAACAGCTGAAATTTCTGCTTTTTCTAGATCCGACATTGATGACTCGACACGACGAGCAACACGATGAATTTCATTCTCAAAGTTTTCTTCAGGGAATTGATATTTTTCTTCAATTAGTTTTGCGTAGCCTTCTTTAATTTCTTTTAATTGAGAAGGGAATGTTTTATTTAATTCCTCATAGGCAACTGGAATACGAGCCATTAAATCTTGTAGCTCATACGTGTGTCCTTCTGCGGTATCTAAAACTTCACGGGCTTCAACTGGATCACCAGAAGTATTCAATGTTACGAATTGGGTAAACTCAATTTCAATGTTCTTTACTTGTTTTTGTAGCTCAGCATAAGCTGGTCCGTAAAGCGCACCTTGTTCTCTTAAGTTTTTCTTCAAATCTTCGTAAACATCTAACGCTTGTTGAACTTGTAAAGAATTTCGTTCTTCACTTTCACGTAGCTCTTTCAAGCCTTGGCGAATGTTTTTCACTTCTTCTTCCATTTCACTAATCGTTAATTCTGCTTCATCAACAGCTGCTTTTCCTTTTAAAAATCTAAATGACTCATTCAGACTTTCAACTTCAAAAATTTGACTTTCTAATTCAGCAAACGAACTTGTTGAAATATCGGTCCATTTTTGACTCCACTCTCTAAAAGTATTTTGACTTTGCCCGACAAGATGCATTTTTTTCACATCGTCTACCTCTTCAATAACAGGCAAATCAAAAAGCTCTTCTTTACGCTTTTCTAATAAGTTCAGTCGTTCTTGGTTCTTTCTTCGCATAAAAAAGCCGACTCCATATAATACGGCAACCACAACGACTATGGCAATGACGACTCCGATAATAACTTGACTCTGCATTCAAAGTTCCTCCATTTTACTCCAGTGTTCATTTATTAATAATCAATTGTGTCAGACACAAATTACTTTCATCATTATTCAGCTGTAATTTTCTACCATAAAAAAGCATCTACCATAAATTATAGCACAAACAAATATTTCAAGCACTAAGAATAGACAAAAAAATAAAATTATTACCTCAAATAGTCGATTTTAAAAAAAGTAACAAAAAAATAGAAAAGAATAGCAAAATTTCATGAAATTTTTCGAATTATCTGTATAATAGGGAGAAAGAAACTTAAAATTTGATTGGAAGAGGATTAGAAATGAAAGTTATTAAATTCGGGGGAAGCTCGCTAGCGTCGGCAGAGCAAGTAAAAAAGGTAATACAAATTATTAAAGATGACGACAACAGACGCTTCGTTGTCGTTTCTGCTCCGGGGAAACGATCGTCCAATGATAGAAAAGTCACTGATTTATTGATTGACCTCTATGATGCTTGTATCACTAACAAGGAAACGTCCGCGATTATCGATGCCATTTATCAACGGTATGTTGAGATTGCTGCTCCTTTTGGGATAGATGGCGCCGTTTTAGCTGATATTTTAGAATCACTTCAAACACTAACAACATTACCTATCAAAGAGAATCCCTACTTTTTAGATGAAATTTTATCTGCTGGGGAAAATAATAATGCGAAGTTGATTGCAAGCATTTGCCAAGCATCAGGAATTCCTGCGCGCTATATTAATCCTAAAGAACTTGGAATTGTCGTTACGAATGAACCGCAAAATGCACATATTTTAACGAAAGCTTACAAAAAAATTTATGAATGGCGTCACGCAAAAGAAATTCTAATCATTCCTGGTTTCTTTGGATACACTGAGAATGGCCAAATATGTACTTTCTCACGTGGCGGTTCAGATATCTCAGGTGCAATTGTTGCCCGCGGTCTTCGCGCGAGTTTGTATGAAAACTTTACTGATGTGAACGGAATTTATGCGGCTCACCCTGGCTACATTCACGAGCCCGAAACCATTGCTGAATTGACCTATCGTGAAATGCGTGAATTGGCTTATGCTGGTTTCTCTGTTTTCCACGAGGAAGCCTTAATGCCTTGTTTCCAAGCAAGTATTCCTGTAGTCATCAAAAACACGAATAATCCAAGTCATCCAGGTACACAAATCGTAACTGAGAGGACGAACTTAGAGAGACCCGTTGTTGGAATCAGTAGTGATGAAGGATTTTCAATGATTTATCTAAGTAAGTATTTAATGAATAAGGAAGTTGGTTTTACTTTACGTATTCTTGAAATTTTCCGTGATTTCGATTTAAACTATGAGCACATGCCTTCTGGAATTGATGATTTATCAATTATTTTCCGTTCCGAACAACTCAATGAAGAAACAGAAGAAGAACTTTTACGTAAAATCGCCTATGAAATTAATCCAGATGAATTGCGTATCACCCATGACTTATCACTTGTAGTTGTTGTAGGTGAAGGGATGAAGCAA
>DXBN01000203.1 GCA_019116505.1 Candidatus Enterococcus avicola
TAAAAGATAGTGATGACCGTTTGTCAACATTACGCCGCAGTACAGAAGGTAAACGCGGAGGACGTGGCGGTCGCCGCAATTAATAAAACGCGAAACAGGTGGACGTAAAACGAACCACCTGTTTTTTATATGAGAGGCTATAATAATGAGCGTTTAACGACAAGAGATAAGAGGTTAGCAGAAAAAATCGTATTTTGATTTTATTCTGCTGACACCTTATCTCCGCAGTCGTTGCTCATTTTATGCCGTTTAAGAGAGAGGCTATTTTTTAAGCGTTCAGTTGCGAGAGATAACAAAGCCTATGGGGAAATCGTTTTTTGATTTCAACCAGAGGAAGAGTTATTTCCGAGCAATTGCTTAGAAAATGCCGTTTAAGAGAGAGGCTATTTCTGGAACGTTCAGTGACGAGTAATAAGTAGAGATAGTTACACTGTGACACCATCCAACCATTCTAAAAGGTAGGTCGATAAAATGTTCGTGAATCAAGTTCAAAAAATAGCCATTGATAACCACTTATGGCACAATGAATCTAGAGTATTAATTGCGGTTTCTACCGGCGTGGATTCGATGGTATTACTGCATCTTTTACAAGAACTTACGAGCACGGGAATCGCTATTGGAGTGGCTCATGTGAACCATCAATTGCGTGAAGTTTCAATGGAGGAAGAAGCTTTTCTTGCTGATTACTGTGAAAAGATCCAAATTCCTTTTTATATGAAACGTTGGCAGGTGCCCATTAAAGGCAATATCGAGAGTCTCGCAAGAACGTTTCGCTATGATTTTTTTAAAAAAATCATGGAAAAGCACGATTACGATGTATTGGTTACAGCCCATCATCAAGAAGACCAAGTCGAAACGATGCTGATGAAAATGGTTCGTACGGGTGATTTGTTTGCCAGCCAGGGGATTGTTCTAAATCAACCTTTTGCTTCAGGTCGCTTAGTTCGTCCGCTCCTCTTTTTTTCAAAGGAGCAAATTCGGCAATATGCCAAGGAACATGCGCTTGTTTATTTTGAAGATGAAACGAATCAAACACTGCAATACCAAAGGAATCGATTAAGGCACCAAATTTTACCGGTTTTAAAAAATGAGAACAAGCAGAGTTTTCCGCATTTTCAACAATTATCCGAACAAATTCAGGAGGTTGGCGATTGGCTAGGAGAGCAACAAAAGTCATGGTTTTCACAAAATGTCCAGGTTCGTGCGCAAAGTATGGCAATTGATTTGGCTTGGTATGAACAAGCGTCGGATTTTGAGAAAAAATATTTTTTAAAAGAAGTGGCCCGACAAGCCCAGGAATTGTGGAAAATGGTCATTTCAAAAAAACAATTGATAGAAGTTTCAAAGCTTTTAGCGAACAGGGAACATTCCCAGTGGCAAGTTGATTTAGTGGAGGAGTGGCATTTTGCGAGACGTTATCGCATGCTTTATTTGAGAAAAAAACAAACAACCGCATTCGACTCACAAACACAAATGTTGAATCCTGGAGAAACGATTTATTTATCGGATCATCAGTGGATTGGCTATTTTCCAATTGGAGAAGAAAAAATTCCTGAAAAAGTCAAACTTTGGTCAGAATTTCGCCAAGAATTTTGCGTAGACTCAGTACAATCGCTTATTCTACGCAAACGACAAGCAGGCGATCGCATTTTGTTGAGTGAAAACTTAAACAAAAAGGTTTCGCGATACTTTATTGATCAAAAAGTCCCACTTGAAGAACGAGATGAAGCTTGGCTAATCATGAATAAAGAACAAAAAATTATCGGAATCCTACCATATACACTTTCCTATTTGAGTATTATGGAAGAAACTGATAAAATACACTACGTACTTCTTTTTAAATACAAGAAGTAAAGATTGGAAGGAGAACTTTATGTTAGCAAATGATATTGAAAAAATCTTAATTACAAGAGAAGAAATTAGCCAGCGTTGTGCTGAATTAGGTCAAGAATTGACAAAAGAATATGCGGATAAAACACCATTAATTGTGGGAGTATTAACCGGAGCTGTTCCTTTTATGGCAGATATTGTTCGTGAGATGGACTGCCCAGTGGAAATTGATTTCATGGACGTTTCTAGTTATGGGAATGCCTTAGTTTCTTCTGGTGAAGTAAAAATTGTGAAAGACTTAAATACAACGGTTGAAGGCCGTGACATTTTAGTGGTGGAAGACATCATTGATAGTGGTCGTACGCTAGCATATTTAGTTGATTTATTTAAATACCGTAAAGCAAACTCAGTTAAAATTGTTACACTATTAGATAAACCAGAAGGTCGCGTTGTGGATATTACAGCAGACTATGTTGGCTTTGATGTTCCAAATGAGTTTGTTGTTGGCTATGGTTTAGACTATGAACAACATTACCGTAACCTTCCATATGTGGGTGTTTTAAAACCAGAGATTTATCAGTCTCAAAATTGAGCGTTTTCAAAGCAAAGGGAATGCAGTATAATGGTCAAAGATAGACAAAATGCTAAGGAGGAGCCCCATGAATAATAAAAATAAAGGTACAGTTAGAAATACCCTTTATTACGTACTAATTTTGTTAGCAATGGTCATGGTGGTCTACTTTTTCTTCGGAAATGGAAATAGTCAGACACCTGAGATTGAATATTCAAAATTTTCACAGCAGTTAAAAGAAGGTACCGTTAAAGAGTTTACCATTCAACCTGCCAATGGCGTGTATCGAATTACTGGTGAATTTAAATCAGAACAAAAAATTGAAAATAGTAACGGGCTAAGCGTCCTTGGTTCAACCCAAGCATCAACGACTCGTTTTACAACCATTGTATTACCGAATGATTCAACTTTACATGAAATCACGTCAACAGCGAAAACAGCTGGTGTGAAAACAGTAATTCAAGAAGAATCTTCAAGTGGTATTTGGTTATCACTACTACTTAGCTTCTTACCAATTGTGATCTTCATCTTCTTCTTCTATATGATGATGAGTCAACAAGGTGGT
>DXBN01000204.1 GCA_019116505.1 Candidatus Enterococcus avicola
GCTTTTATTACGTTATATTTCTTATCTTCATTCATTGTTAGTATTATCCTTTTCATGGTTTGATTTTATCACGAAGGGACATTTTGTGCTTCGATTACATTAAGACATTATCATGTTCGAACGATAAAAAAAACTATTAATTAAAAGTCAATTTGACACGTCTCTTGATAAGGGTTAGAATAGACGCTGTATCAAAATGCGGTTCATCAACCATCCCGCATCATCAAAACTTGGAGAAAGTAGGTATAGGAAATGAGTCAACAAAAAAACGGTGTAAAAACACTGGCAGCCAACGCTATTGTGATGGCCTTGTATATTGTATTAAGTTTAGTTCTCCCTTTTTCATCAGGTGCTATTCAATTTCGCTTATCAGAAAGTTTGAATCACCTTGTCGTATTTAATCGTAAACTTTTATGGGGGGTACTAGGAGGGGTAATTGTTTACAATTTACTCTTTGGTTTTGGTCCGCTGGATGTTTTATTCGGTGGCGGTCAGACCTTACTGGCACTTGTGTTAACTGCAAGTTTACAAAAATTCGTTCCAAATATAAAAATGCGTTTAGCTTTAAATACACTTTTTTTCACTGCCAGCATGTTCTTAATTGCCATCATGTTAACAATCACAGCAGAGTTACCATTTTGGATGACTTTTGGAACAACGGCTTTAAGTGAATTGATTATTATGAGTATTTCAGCTCCAGTGATGTACTGGATTAATAAAACTGTACGGTTCGACCAACAAATTTAATTCCTAAAAGGATAAAAACTCCACGACAATAACTGTCGCGGAGTTTTTTTATCTGTTGATGGATAATTTTTATTTTCTCATAAAATCATAAGGCGAGAGTTCTTCCATTCCGATCATCGGATCAACTTGTTGCTGTATCACCATTTGACTCGTTAAGTATGTTGGTAACGTTTCTTGTTCCTTTTCAGCATTTCTTGGCGTTGACTCTGTAATCTCAATTTGAGAAACTGGACGTTTCAATGTTTCATCGACTACTTGGGGTAAAACCTCAAAAATCCGTTCCTTCAATGAGGTTTGACGTATATGCGATTCTTGTTGAATACTCTGTTGATAAGCACTCGGTTCACCTAATAAAATTAATAGCTCTTTACTACGAGTAACCGCCGTGTAGAGTAAATTACGTTGCAACATGCGGCGGTATTGATGAACCATCGGTAAAATGACCATTTTAAATTCACTACCTTGGGCTTTATGAATGGAACAACAATAAGCTAAGGTAATCTGTTGCCATTCATTTCGCGTATAGCTAACTTCTGTTAGATCAAAACGAATCAGTAATTCATCCACTTTATCTTCAGAATCTTTCGCATAAGTAATCCCGACAATTTGTCCCATATCACCATTAAAAACATTTTTCTCCGGCATATTTTGTAATTGTAATACTTTATCACCAATCCGATAAGCGATGTCATTGAAGCGGACTTCTTTCTTTTTACCATTATCATTAGGATTAAAAATATTTTGCATCATCTGGTTCAGTGCATTAATCCCAGCGACACCACGATACATCGGCGCTAAAACTTGAATGTCTTGAGGGGTAAACCCCTTATTTTTAGCCTTAGTTACAATGCTCGCAATAATTGGTTCGATTTGATGGGCTTCACAAGCAAAATAAGAGCGGTCTTTTTGATTTTGAGTTAAATTACTTGGCAGTTGACCATTCTTAATTTCGTGAGCTAAAGAAATAATACTCGAACCATCACCTTGGCGATAAATCTCTGTTAATTCTTGTTTAGGAATCGCTGTAATTTCTAATAAATCATGTAAGACTTGCCCGGGTCCCACAGAAGGTAATTGATCCTTATCCCCGACAAAAATCACCTGCATCCCTTCAGGTATCGCTTTTATTAAGGTGTTAGCTAACCACGTATCGACCATTGACATCTCATCGACAATTAAAAGTCCACCTTCTAAATCTTTCGTTCCTTCTTCCGGTGCCCGTTCACGATTATTTAACCCCAAGAGACGATGAATCGTGCCACTTGGTAAACCTGTTGTCTCGTTCATTCGCTTAGCTGCTCGGCCAGTTGGTGCAGCTAATAAAATGGGGAAAGGTTCATCTGGATTTTTCTTAATATCTAAATCAATCTCATGAATCTCGGCGAACATCTGGACAATCCCATTAATAACCGTTGTCTTCCCCGTTCCTGGGCCACCCGTTAAAATAAATAATGGAGAAGAAATTGCGGCTTTAATCGCAACTTCTTGTGATTCCCCATATTGAATGCCTAATTTCTTTTCGATTTTTCGTAATGTCTTTTCAAGCATGGCGTCTTTATAATCATACGATTCTTGCTCATCCATTAAACGATGAATTTGTGTAGCAATCCCGACTTCAGAAAAATAAAGACTATTTTCAAACAAACGTGTTCCTTCTTGTTTGATTTTTCCCTCTTCGACAAGCTCAATGACACAATCAGCCAAGGATTCTGGTTTTATCTCCACTCGACGACTTGTCTCAAGTAATTGAATTGTACTTTCTAACAAGTTTTGGGCCTCAATGTACGTATTTCCACTTTGTAACGCAAGTGCTAAAATCTGATAAAGAATCGCTGCTCGTAAGCGTCTAGGCGATGTCGCTTCAATTCCTAAATTTTCAGCAATTTGATCGGCTTTCGCAAACCCTATTCCTTCTATATCCTCGACTAAACGATAAGGATTTTCTTCAATGATTTCCAAAGCTTCGTTTTGATACATTTTATAAATGGCGAAAGCAAAATGACTCGTAAATCCGTAACGGTTTAAGCCTATTATGACTTGGTCCATCCCATAATTCAGACGAATCGTTTCCACTAACATGTTGCATTTCTTTTGGTTCAATTGTGGAATCTGTTCTAAGATGGTTGGATCTTCTAAAATTTGATCAATCGCCGTTTCACCAAAAGCTTCCACAATTTTTTCGGCTGTTTTCTTACCGATACCTGGAAATTTATCACTTGAAAGAAAAGCGATTAAACCATTTTCGGACGTCGGTTGCTCTTTTTGATAAGTTTCGACTTTCATTTGTTTACCATATTTCGGATGTTCAACAAAGTCACCGAAAAAGCGATACAATTCATCTTCTTGAACGTCACCAAAATTACCGGTTACAACAATCTCATCCTCAATGCCATTTGTATTGGTCTCGGTTACTTTGACTAAAATGACTTTATAAAAATTCGATGGATTTTGAAAAAAAATAGCGACAACTTTGCCGACGATATAATTTCTTTCAGACATTGTTGTTCGCTCCTTTATTATTTATTGATTAATCTAGTTTATCATTTTCATAATGATGATTCAATTCTAATTGCGGGAATCCTTGTTGACGCAACGCTTCATAGACAATCATACATGCTGTATTTGATAAATTCAATGAGCGAACATGCTCGTCGTTCATCGGAATTCTCAAACACTTCTCTTCATTTTCTCGCATAAATTTTTCGGGTAAGCCTGTTGTCTCTTTGCCGAAAATAAAAAAGTGATCTTCATTATCGTTATAATTCACTTCACTATAGACACGATTAGCAAATTTTGAAATTAAATGCAATTGACGTTCCCCAACAAAAGCTAAAAATTCTTCTAAATTTTCATGATAGTAAATTTCAACGTCGTGCCAATAATCGAGTCCTGCTCGTTTTAATTGTTTATCATCAACTGAAAAACCTAATGGCTTAATTAAATGTAGTGGTGTATTCGTTGCAGCACAGGTTCGTGCAATATTTCCCGTATTTGCAGGGATTTGTGGTTCGAATAAAGCAATGTGATTCATCATTGTCCCTCTTTTTCTGTAAATTTTCATTTGTGTAAAATTTTGAAAAAAAAAACGTAGCAACTCGGTGTCTAGCACGGCGAGTTATTACGTTAGTGAAGTATTTATCACTAACTTTTATCAGAACAGGATGCTGATAAAAACCAATGAAAAATGACTTGTTCTTAATATACCACTTGATTCTGTGTAATTCAATAAATTAATATTAAATTTTTCACAGAATCTTCATTATTCACTATGAAAATTCACCAATTAGAATTTCTAAGTCGATTGTAATCTGTTTTAGCGGATTTTTTTGAACTTGTGCTTTATTTTCAGGCGAAACGCCCCATTCCAATGGCGACATTTCTAATAACGACAAGCGGTAATTTTCAGGAATATCAAAAATATATTTCAATGTTTTTCTTGTGACTTTCGTAAAAGTTTCTTGAAATTTATCAACAACGGCTTCATTAGAATAATGTTGCTTCGTTTCATCTTTTGGATAAAAAGCTTGTCGTAATTCTTTTAAATACTCACTTCCAGGAACAACTTTGATGACTTTCCCTCCCGGAACAAGGACCCGTTTAAATTCTTGATAATTAGACGGTGAGAAAATATTTAATACACTCGTAAAACTACCTATCTGAAAAGGTAGATTCGTTAAATCCGCCACACACCAAAATAAATTTTCACCGTAATCAGAAGCTAGATAAATCCCTTCTTTTGAAATATCAAACCCTACGCTCGGTTTTAATTGAGCACTAGTCGCTAATTGGGCTAGAAAACTACCTTCGCCACAACCAACATCTAAGATCCGTTCGCCTTCACATTCTGGGGTTAATAAGTCAATTAATGGTTGGTACATGCCATTCGTAATTAACTTGCGGCGATGTTGAAACATCGCTTGGTTATAGTCTGTTTGAATTTGATGTTTTAAAAAATAGGGTGTTCCCTTTTTCGATAAATCAAACCGGTGACCATTAGAACAAATTAACGACTTTTCTTTCGCTACTAATTGTTGGTGACACATTGGACAGCAAAATAGTTCTGGTTCATTTTGAATAAACGCCGCTGCGCGATCGATTTTCTTTAACACTCGGCTATCTCTCCTTTACTTTCGTTCTTACTTTAGCACATTTTTATGCTAAAATGAAACTAACTAAAAAGAATAGTTGAGGAGCGAATCAAATGTTTAAAGAATTTTGTGCAGAAAACTTTACCGATATTCCTGCAGCAATTGCGCAAGGGGTTAAACGAATTGAATTATGTGATAACTTAACCGTAGGCGGTACGACACCTAGTGCTGGGGTCATCGAAAATGCTGTTAGTTACGCCCACGACCATGGTGCCCAAGTCATGACGATTATCCGTCCTCGTGGTGGTAATTTCGTTTATAATGACTACGAACTAAAAATCATGGAAACGGATTTAGTTGAAGCGAAAAAATTTGGCACCGATGGGGTTGTCATTGGCTGTTTAACTGAAGATGGTTGGTTAGACGAAGAAGCACTAGAGGTCTTGATCGATCGTGCAGTTGGTTTACAAATTACCTTCCATATGGCTTTTGACGCCATGCCTACAGAAATGCAATATGAAGCAATTGATTGGTTAGCAGAACGTGGTGTTGATCGAATTTTGACGCACGGTGGCGCTGCTGGAACGCCAATTAGTGATAACTATCAACATTTAAGAGAATTAATTTCTTATGCCAATGAGCGTCTTATCATCTTACCTGGTGGTGGCGTAAACTTTGAGAATGCCGCTGAAGTCGCTGAAGTTCTAGATGTGACTGAAGTTCATGGAACAAAAATCGTCAATATTTAATGAAATTAAAAGAGCTAGAAAAAACGATGCGATCATCGAATTTTCTAGCTCTTATTTTAATCGTACTGACTAAGATTCCAATTTTCAATTAATTGGTTTAATTTTGTATCATATAAAGGATCCGTAGCATACTTGCCTGTTAGCCCTTTCGTTGCTTCACGGTAAGTTTTTGCATTTTCCCTCCAACTTGTTTGATAAAAAGTTGGGTCCCAACTTAGTCCGTTTGCTAGTAGCTGTCCATTATCCTCTAAGGAGTCTTTAGCTGTTGGGTACTTACGAAAGGAAGCTGCTAGAGAAACACGTTCTCCATTGATAAATTCATCTGAATGGATATCATACCTTCCAAAACGCCCTTCATCTTTTCCAACTGTAAATTTAATCCCAAAGAAATTGTTGG
Organism: Candidatus Enterococcus avicola; assembly: GCA_019116505.1. GTDB lineage: Bacteria > Bacillota > Bacilli > Lactobacillales > Enterococcaceae > Enterococcus_I > Enterococcus_I eurekensis. The sequence continues at coordinate 5,982 of DXBN01000204.1, forward strand.
CTTCTTTCGTCAATTCACTCTCTCCATATGCAGATTCCAAAATTGCTTGAGCAATCATCACTGACGGATAGAGACCATATTTATTCGCTACTTCTTGAGCATCCTTAGCAATTTTTTTGACAAAATCACTTTTATTAGTGTACGTTGCTGCTGAGAAGCTTCGAGTATTGTTTCTGAACTCATTTTCCC
>DXBN01000205.1 GCA_019116505.1 Candidatus Enterococcus avicola
GAAGCCATGCGCGAAGCTGCCGGGTTAAATGATCCTTGGTACGAACAATATTTCCGTTGGATTGGCAATGCCTTACATGGAGATTTTGGGCATAGTTTTATCTTTAAATTACCTGTGTCCACGCTCATTGCTGGTCGGGTGGGGAATACGATTGCATTGGCTGCTGTATCAGTCATAATCACGTATTTAATCGCCATTCCTTTCGGTTTAATTGCTGGCCGTTACCAAAATTCATGGTTTGACAAAATGGTGGTTATCTACAACTTCTTCAGTTTTGCCGTGCCATTATTCATCTTTGCCTTGATTATGCTCTTTATTTTTGGGTATCGCTTAGACTGGTTCCCAACGAGTGGAACCGTGACTGTTGGTTTGGCTGAGGGAACATGGCCGTATTATTTAGATAAACTGAAGCATTTAATTTTACCAGGGGTCACTCAAGCGTTGCTAGGGACAGCGGTCACTATTCAATATTTGCGCAGTGAAGTGATTGATGTTAAAAACATGGACTTTGTTCGTACTGCTCGTTCAAAAGGAGTGCCAACGAATAAAATTTTTAATCGACACATTTTTAGAAATGCAGCATTACCAATTGCCTCTCAATTAGGTTATGAAATTACTGCTTTGATTGCCGGATCAGTCGTTATTGAAAAGATTTTTGCTTTCCCAGGAATTGGAAAATTATTTATTGATAGTATCATTCAACGTGACTATTCCGTTATTACCGCTCTCGTGTTGATTTTGGGATTGGCAACCCTTATCGGAACCTTAATTTCTGATATTGTAATGAGTATTGTTGATCCAAGAATTCGAATTCAGTAGAAAAAACACGAAGAAAGGGTGATAAAAATGGAATTGACAGAAGAAAAAAGAGAAGAAGTCTTACAAGAAAGTATTCCACCAATGGGCTTTCGGATGATTGCGCGAGAATTCGTCAAAGAAAAAATGGCGATGTTTTCTTTAATCCTTTTGGTTATTATCTTATTAGCCGTTTTTATCGGTTCGTTAGTGTTAGACCAAAGTGCCGTTATGCATGTAAGTATTTTAGATAAATATGCGGAACCAGGTACCGTTACAATGAATGGCACCAAGTTCATTTTAGGTGCCGATGAAGGGGGTCGTGATGTTTTAGGACAATTGATTATCGGGGCTAGGAACTCGATTTTAATCGGTTTTGCCATTACGATTATTACGTCTATTATCGGGGTCGGTTTAGGGATTATTTCCGGTTATTATGGAGGCATGATTGATAATATTTTGATGCGTATCGTGGATTTTATTATGATTTTGCCAATTATGTTAATTATTATTGTGTTCGTTTCCGTGATTCCTAAATATAGTATCTGGTCCTTTATTTGGATTATGTGTGCGTTTTATTGGGTTGGAAAAGCGCGGTTGTTCCGCAGTAAAACGTTATCTGAAGGGCGCCGAGATTACGTTAGTGCCTCTAAGACAATGGGAACAAGCGATTTTAAAATTATGTTTCGAGAAATTATGCCGAATTTAAGTTCATTAATTATTACGAACTTAACGATTAATTTCGCGGCCAATATCGGGATCGAAACAACGTTAACTTTCTTAGGCTTCGGGTTACCACAAAGTGTCCCAAGTTTAGGAACCTTAATTGGCTACGCCAGCAGTGGGGATGTATTAGTCAATAAACAATGGGTTTGGTTACCTGCATCAATTCTAATTTTAGTCTTGATGTTAAGTATAAACTATGTTGGACAAGCATTTAAGCGCTCAGCAGATGCACGACAACGATTAGGCTAATTAGCCAAAAAATGAGGGAGGAAAAGAGATGAACAAGAAACGGATTTTAGGTGCAATCACGTTAGCTTCTGTGTTAGTATTCGGGTTAGCTGCATGTGGTGGCGGCAATAAAGGCGGGGGCAATAAAGCAACGGAAACAGAAGACATTTCAAAAATGCCAATCGCTGTTAAAAATGATAAAAAAGCAATTGATGGCGGGACATTAGATGTCGCTGTAGTTATGGATACACAATTCCAAGGACTTTTCCAGCAAGAATTTTATCAAGACAACTATGATGCACAATACATGCTTCCAACAGTACAGCCATTATTTAACAATGATGCAGACTTTAAGATTGTCGATGGGGGTCCTGCGGATCTGAAATTAGATGAAGATGCCAATACAGCAACCATTAAATTACGTGACAATTTGAAATGGTCTGACGGTAAAGATGTGACGGCAGATGACGTGATTTTCTCTTATGAAGTCATTGGTCATAAAGACTATACAGGGATTCGTTATGATGATAACTTTACGAATATTGTTGGTATGGAAGACTACCATGCTGGTAAATCGCCAACCATTTCTGGCATAGAAAAAGTCAATGATAAAGAAGTTAAAATCACTTATAAAGAAGTTCACCCAGGAATGCAACAATTAGGTGGCGGTGTTTGGGGTTCAGTTTTACCAAAACATGCCTTTGAAGGAATTGCTGTTAAAGACATGGAATCAAGCGATGCAGTTCGTCAAAACCCTGTAACTATTGGACCATACTACATGAGTAATATTGTGACAGGTGAATCTGTTGAATACCTACCAAATGAGTACTACTACGGTGGCAAACCTAAATTAGATAAATTAGTGTTCAAATCTGTTCCTTCTGCGAGCATTGTAGAAGCAATGAAAGCGAAACAATACGATATTGCATTATCAATGCCAACAGATACGTATCCAACATACAAAGATACAGAAGGATATCAAATCTTAGGACGTCCCGAACAAGCCTACACGTATATTGGCTTTAAAATGGGTACGTTTGACAAAGAAACCAATACAGTGAAATACAATCCAAAAGCTAAAATGGCAGATAAAAGCTTACGTCAAGCCATGGGCTATGCAATTGACAATGATGCAGTCGGCCAAAAATTCTACAACGGCTTACGAACAGGGGCAACAACGTTAATCCCACCAGTCTTCAAGAGCTTGCATGATAGCGAAGCGAAAGGCTATACGCTTGATTTAGACAAAGCGAAAAAATTATTAGACGATGCTGGTTATAAAGACGTAGACGGCGATGGCATTCGCGAAGACAAAGAAGGCAAACCACTAGAAATCAAGTTTGCTTCAATGTCAGGCGGCGAAACTGCACAACCACTTGCTGATTACTATGTCCAACAATGGAAAGAAATTGGCTTAAACGTAACGTATACAACAGGACGCTTAATTGATTTCCAAGCCTTCTATGATAAATTGAAAAATGATGACCCAGAAGTAGATATCTATCAAGGCGCGTGGGGCACAGGTTCAGATCCTTCACCAACCGGCTTATATGGTCCAAACTCAGCCTTTAACTATACACGTTTTGAGTCAGAAGAAAATACTAAATTACTTGATGCGATTGATTCAAAAGCATCATTTGATGAAGAAAAACGTAAAAAAGCCTTCTACGATTGGCAAGAGTATGCCATTGATGAAGCGTTTGTAATCCCAACGCTTTACAGAAATGAAGTCTTGCCTGTCAACGACCGTGTAGTTGACTTTACTTGGGCAGTTGATACGAAAGATAATCCATGGGCAACGGTGGGTGTCACTGCGGAAAAACGTTAAACAACGTTCCGCTGATTTAATAGAGATAGAACGAGGTCGGGACAGAAGTGTTTAACTCCGAGAAATAAGGAGGAGTTGCTTCTGTTCCCGCCGTTTATCAGTTTTTGAGCGTGGCGCAAAAATCCAAAGTGATTTTTGTCCCACGCTCTTTCTATCTCTTACGTAAACAAACGCTTTTATCTCAGTCATAGCTCTATTTATTTATTTTTTTCTAAAAAATAATGAGAACACAGTGAATAACAGGCTTTTTC
>DXBN01000206.1 GCA_019116505.1 Candidatus Enterococcus avicola
ATAGAATATAGAACCGTAGGAACTACGGGGATAGCTTAGTAAACAAGAGAAACCTCTGTGAGTAAAGAAATACGCTTGCAAGTATGTTCTGTTCCTAAGAATCTCGTGACTTCAGTCATGAGAGGTTCAAAGCTCGATTATTGATTCTGAGACAGGCAACACACGACCGGAAGATGTTAAAGCATTATTTGCACTAACAAAAAAAGTTTTAGCAAAATAAAAAGGGGATAAACGATGAAAATTTTAGCATTTGGTGAAATAATGATGCGTTTAAATCCTAGTAGCTTTAAAACGTTGACTCAAATAGACTCGTTAGATTTTTCTTTTACAGGAACAGGCCTAAATATTTTAGCGGGGCTAGCCGAAAATGGTTTCGTAACATCAATGCTTACAGCGTTACCAGACAATAATCTAGGAAGAGCAGCTGCCGCAAATATCCGAAAATTAAATGTATTAGATCAAGGGATTCACTATGAAGGCAACCATCTAGGCATTTACATTTTAGAGTTAGGCTACGGTGGCCGGCCTTCTGAAGTGACGTATCTTGATCGTGCTCATAGCTCATTTAATGAGTGAAAAATGACAGAAGAGATGATGGACCAAGCACTAGAAGGCGTAGATATGTTACATATTTGTGGAATTGCTTTATCGACCTCGGAGCTTTCAAAACAAAATGCTTTAGCACTTGCTAAAAAAGCATACGAAAAAGAAATTGCTATCTGTTTTGATTTTAATTTCCGTTCATCACTAAATGATGAAGAGGGGATGGCAAGTTTGGTTGCTACTTATAATATCATTCTTCCTTGGGTGACGATTGCTTTTGGTTCTTTGCGAGATTTAAAAGAATTATTGAAAATAGCTGTTGAATCAGAAGAGGCGATTGTTGAATCATTTATGCTGAAATATAATATTTCCGTCTTTGCAGGAACATATCGCCATCAAAAGAATCACCAAAAACAACTTCAAGGGTTTATCTACCAAGGATCAGAAAAAATAGTATCAGAAAAAGAAATTTATGAAGTATGGGATCGAATTGGTACAGGCGATGTATTTGTTGCCGGGACACTAACAGGTTTAATTGAAAAATGGTCATTAGAAAAAACCGTCAAGTTTGGCGTTTATAGTGCGGTACTCGCTCATACAACAGTAGGAGACAGTCCTGTATTGTCAAAAGCATTTGTGTTGAATTACATGGAAAACCAAGTAGACGTGATACGTTGAACTTATAAAAATAGAAAAACCAATTGTTATTAAACAATTGTTTTTTTGCTTGAATAAATATATGAGGACGGTTACAATTGAGGAGTAATAATAAAAGTAACGACGACTGTAAATAGCGAAATCATTATAGAAAATTAAACCTAAAAAGAAAGGTGTTAGAACAAAATGAAAATTGACGTAGCAGTATTTGGTAATAATGGAGAGAAATTAATTTCTCTAACGAATAAGAAAGGTGTGACTTTGGGCATTTCTAATCATGGTGCACGAATTGTTGATTTGATTACCGACTTAGGGGAGGAACAACGTAATATTGTTTTAGGGTTTGAGTCAGCAGCAGAATATGACGAAATTGATTCCTATTTAGGTGCTTCAATCGGTCGAGTGGCTGGCCGAATTACTGGTGGAAAATTTACACTTGATGGGAAAGAGTTCCAGTTAGAAAAAAATGATGGCGATAACAATTTACATGGGGGCTTTAATAGTTTTGACCGTAAGATTTGGAACTGTGAAATCGTTGAAGGTGACGAGCAAGCGACCGTTATTTTTTCAATTGATTCACCAGATATGGAAAATGGATTCCCAGGAAATTTACAACAAAAAATTTCTTATACGTTAACGGCAGACAATCAAGTTAAAATTGATTATTGGGCACATACAGATGCAAGAACGTTGTACAATCCAACGAATCATGTTTACTTTAATTTGAATTCCCAACTAACTGAAACAATCGACAATCATCGTTTATATTTAGATAGTGATTTTTTTGGTTCGTTGACAGAAGATGTATTACCAACTGGCGAAAAAGTTGCAGTAGTTGGCACACCATTTGATTTTAACCATGCTGAAGGCCGTCTGCTTGAGCAAGGCTTTGTTAGTGACTACCAACAAAACCGCTTAGTCAATGGTTACGATCATCCATTTGTCTTTAACGAAAGTAGTGCGGATGCAATTAAAGGAACACTTTATTCACCGGATGGAAAAATTAAAATTAATCTTTATACGGATCAACCAAGTGTAGTTGTTTACACCACGAATCAATTAAACCAACCAGTTCCAATGCGTGGAAGCTCTCAGGTTCAGCATGGTGGTATCACTTTAGAAACACAGGGGCTACCTGATGCGATTAATCATGAAGGCTTTGGAAATATTATTTTAGACCCGGCTAAAGATTTTGAATCAACAACGATTTTTGAAGTTATTTTTTAATAACTACACCTCTGAATTACCATTAGTTAGGATGGAAATTCAGAGGTGTTTTTTTGTAAAGTAATCGACAGGAGTGTACCAATATTCGGTTTGCTATCATTGTGTTATACTAAAAGGGTACTAGTAAACACATTAATTGAATGGAGGGCTTTTTTATGGAGTTTTTAACACTTAATACCGGAATTCAAATTCCATATGTTGGAAGCGGAACCAATACTTTTGGCAAAGTGAATCAGCAATATGATGGAGAAATTAATGATGATACAAGTGAGTTAATGTCAGCGATTGGTGTCGGTTACCGGCATTTTGATACGGCGATTTCTTATCGTAATGAACGGGTTGTAGGACTTGCAATAAAGCAAAGTGAATTGCCTCGAGAAGACTTTTTTATTACTTCAAAAATTCCAGGACGACCAGAATTTATTTCGAGTGAAAAAGCCGTGATCGATGCAGTTGAATCAACTTTAACTGCCTTAGATAGTTCCTATGTGGATCTTTATTTAATTCATCACCCTTGGCCTAACCTTGAGGAAATGGTACTTGTTTGGAAAATATTAGAAAAATTTGTGGATGAGGGAAAAATTAAAGCACTAGGCGTGTCGAATTTTAATGAGAAACAACTGATGTACTTAATCGATCATTCACGGATTAAACCAGCAGTCAATCAAGTCGAATCAAATCCCGGGAATTGGAATCATGAAATTATTGAATTCTCATTGAAGAATCAAGTGATTCCTGAAGCGTGGGGACCGTTGAAAAAAGTGAATGAGACAACAAGAGCAACTCTTACTGAAATTGGTGAGAAGTATGATAAATCTTGGGCTCAAGTGCTACTACGTTATCAAATTGAGCGTAATGTCATAGTGATTCCAAAATCACATAATTCGAAAAGACAAAAAGAAAATCTAGCATTGTTCGATTTCTCGTTATCGAATGAAGAACGAGCAACGATTGGCAAGTTATAAAATAAGAAGAAAGCTTAGAGTAGAATCTAGGCTTTTTTATTTTTTCCGAAAGGAAGTAGTTGTGATTGTTAACTATTTTTTATTGAAAGTATCTTGAATAAAATAATTTATCATATGAAAAAATTTTCAGAAAATTACGAATTTTAAGCCCAAAACGGTTTACTTTATTCGGAATAATTGCTAGTATAGTTCTAATATTATGTGAGTTTTATCATTTTAATATCTTTAATATTTAATCTAAAGTTAATGTGAGGTGTAGAAATGCAATGGAATCGTAGTTTACCAAATGGAACAAAAGATAAGTTGTTTAAGGAAGCGAGTCATAGTCATCAACTAGAAAGTTTAGTTAACCAGCATTTTGCACTACGTGGTTACCATCGAATCGAAACCCCATTAATTGAATTTGAAGAAGTGTTCTCGGCGATGGATCAAAAGGCGACGTCTCGTTATCGTTTTTTTGATGAACAAGGTCAAATTGTCGTTTTGAGACCGGATATGACTTTGCCTATTGGACGTGTGATGAGTACGACTGGGATTATCCCACCTGTGCAATTATTTTATAGTGGGAAAGTTTTTCGAGTTAATAAGGATCATTCTGGAGAATACAATGAACAATTACAAGCAGGGATGGAATTAATCGGCTATCCGTCATTAAAAGCGGAAGCGGAATGTTTAATTAATGCTGTGACTGTCTCACAAAAAAGTGGTTTAAGTGATTTTCAAATTGAATTGGGACATGCTTCCATTTACCAAACGATTGTCGAAGCGTTACAATTGTCGGCACAAGAAAAGACACGCTTCAAGTGGCTCTTACAAAGTAAAAATATGCCAGCTATGGCTTTGTTTTTGGAAAAATACGAAGCCCATCCATTATATAATTTTGTTTTGACATTACCGAGACTTTTTGGAGATGCTGGAATTTTTGAAGAAGTGATTTCTTTAACGAATCATCCAGAAATACTGAAAGCAATCGATGAGATGAAAGACTTAATTCAACGAGTTCAACAAGTTTATCCGCGGCAAGATTTGACGGTAGATATTGGTTTAGTTCCTGAAATGAAATATTATACAGGTATTACATTTAAAGGTTATGCTGATCGCTCATCCGATGCTTTTTTTAGTGGTGGCCGTTATGACAACTTACTAACAGAGTTTTCGGTGGATACCATTGAAGCAGTCGGTTTAGTCTTTTATTTAGATCGGATGTATAGCATCTTTAATCGACAAGAAAATTCGGATGCGTTGGAAATTTCGACTTTAATTTATTTTGAAAATGATTGTTTACATCAAGCAGAACAATTAATTAGCAATCAAGCGCATAGTCGTCTAAGTTTACAAGAAACACTGGAAGAGACAATTGAATATGCAAAGCAGTGGGGAATTCCTCGTATTTTAATTGTGTCGAATGAAGGAATTGAAGAAGTCTGTTTAGCGAGTAAGGAGGATGAAAATGGCGAAGGTAAAAATTGCGTTAACCAAAGGACGGATTGAGCAAAGTACGATTCAGTTATTAGAAGAAATTGGGATTAATTGCGATTTTTTACGAAATAAAAAGCGCAAACTCGTTTTTCAAAGTCCTTATGATGATTACGAATTTATTTTAGTTAAAGCGGTCGATGTCTTGACCTATGTGCAACAAGGGGTGGCTGATATCGGGATTGTTGGTAGTGATGTTTTGTATGAAGATGAGCGTGAACCATACGAAATGCTTGATTTAGAAATTGGTCGTTGCCAGTTTTGTATCGCCTCAACGCCAGATTATGATCCTTTTGATTATCGACGTAAAATCGTAGCGACCAAATATCCACGAACTGCTGCTCGATATTTTCAAGAAAAAGGCGAAGATATTGAAATTATTAAAATTGAAGGTTCGGTAGAAATTGCCCCTTTATTGGGATTAGCCGATGCGATTGTCGATATTGTTGAAACCGGAGATACGTTACGTGAAAATGGTCTAGTGATTTTTGAAAAAATGATGCCAATCTCGACGCGTTTAATCGTTAATCCAGCTTCTTTAAAACGAAAAAAAGGAGAAGTTTGTCAGTTAGTTGACCAATTAGCTGCACATATTGCTCGCAAAAAGGAGACGGTTAAATGAAAATTATTTCAGGAGAGCTCAACGAGTTAACACGATATTTATCTGAACAAACCAATCAAGAGGCAGAGGAAAATGTTGAGGAACAAGTCAAAATAATTCTTAAAGCGGTCAAAGAAACAGGTGACACAGCCGTTATTGATTATACGGAGAAATTTGACGGCGTGACCTTATCCGATTTTAGACTTTCAAAAGAACAAATTCAAGCGGGATATCAGCGAACTAACCCAGAAGTGGTAACAGCGTTGGAAGCTGCGAAAAAAAACATTGTTTCATTTCACCAAAAACAAAAACAAAATGGATTTATCGATGCTGAGAAAAATGGCGTTATTCGAGGTCAACTTGTTTTACCTTTAGAAACGGTTGGGATTTATGTTCCTGGAGGGACGGCGCGTTATCCGTCATCCGTTTTAATGAATGCTTTACCGGCGAAAATTGCAGGGGTCAAACGAATTGTCATGATTACACCACCGGATAAAGCGGGCTTACCGGATGCTATTTTAGCAGCGGCTACGATTTGTGGCATTGAAGAAATCTATCAAGTTGGAGGAGCGCAAGGGATAGCAGCACTGGCTTATGGTACGGCATCGATTCCTAAAGTTGATAAAATTGTTGGACCAGGAAATATTTATGTAGCAACAGCTAAAAAATTGCTTTTTGGAGAAGTAGCGATTGATATGATTGCTGGGCCTTCTGAAATTGTTGTATTGGCGGATGCTCAAGCGAATCCTAAATTTATTGCAGCCGATCTGTTATCACAAGCTGAACATGATACGTTAGCACGGGCAATTTTAATTACAACGAGTCAAGCCTTGGCTGAACGGGTCGAAAAGGAAGTTTGGCAACAACTAAAAGAACTACCACGAGCCGAAATTGCTCGTCAATCAATTGAAAATCAAAGTCATATTTTTGTGGTTAAAGATATTGAGACACAATTCGCCTTAATGAATCAAATTGCCCCGGAACATTTAGAAATTCAGATTGAAAATCCAATGGCTCATTTAAGTCGAGTTAAACATGCCGGCTCTATTTTCTTAGGTGATTATGCATCGGAACCACTGGGCGATTACTTGGCTGGCCCAAATCATGTCTTGCCAACGAGTGGAACCGCTCGTTTTTTCTCACCACTTGGGGTCGATGATTTTATTAAGAAGTCAGCGTTTATTTCATATACAAAAGCAGCGCTTGGCTTGGAAAAAGATGCAGTTATGACGTTAGCACGAGAAGAAGGATTAGAGGCCCATGCACGAGCGATTCAAGTACGTTTTGATGAAGAAATCGGAGGAGAAAAATGAGAGAAGCGAAGTTAGAAAGAGCAACAGCAGAAACAAAAATTGCGATATCTTTAGCATTAGATGAACGTAATCCGATTTGTGAAATTGCAACAGGAGTTGGTTTTTTTGACCATATGCTAACCTTGTTTGCCCGTCATAGTCGGATTAGCTTTAAATGCCAAGCTGATGGTGATTTAGAGGTTGATAGTCACCATACAGTTGAGGATGTTGGGATTGTGATTGGTCAATGTTTGAAAGCAGCTTTGGGAACAAAGGAAAGTATTAATCGATATGGACATGAGTACGTGCCAATGGATGAAAGTTTGGGGTTTGTTGCACTTGATTTGAGTGGGCGTTCTTATTTGGTCTTCGATGCCGAATTTAGTAGTGCTAAAGTTGGCGACTTTGATACAGAATTGGTGGAGGAATTTTTTCAAGCCCTAGCATTTAATGCTGAAATGAATTTGCACTTAAAAGTTCTGTATGGAAAAAATAACCATCATAAGATTGAGGCTCTGTTTAAAGCTTTTGGTCGTGCATTAAGACAGGCGATTGAAATAAATCCGGCGATTAAAGGGGTCAATTCAACGAAAGGCGTATTATAACGAAATAAAAGCGAAAGAAAGAGGTCAAGGAATAAAATGATTATTTATCCAGCAATTGATTTGAAAGCAGGCCGTTGTGTACGGTTATATCAAGGGGATTTTGAGCAAGAAACGGTTGTGAATCCTGACCCGCTTTCTCAAGCAAAGATTTTTGAAGAAACGGGAGCCCAAGCCTTACATATTGTTGATTTAGATGGAGCATTGAGTGGGGATTTAACGAACTTTCGGGTGATTGAACAGATCCGTCAGACACTAACGATTCCGCTACAAGTTGGTGGTGGCATTCGGTCAATGGAACAGATTGCAACGTATCTTGATATTGGTGTCGAACGTGTGATTATTGGTTCTAAAGCGGTAGAAGATCCGGAGTTTGTAAAACAAGCTGTTGAAAAGTATGGTGATAAAATTGCAGTTGGGATCGACGCTAAAGAAGGACTTGTGGCAACAAGAGGTTGGGTGAGTGTTTCGAATCAAAATTATTTGGATGTTGCCACACAAATGGCCAATTTAGGCGTTCGAACAATTATTTTTACCGATATTAGTAAGGATGGCACGTTACTTGGTCCCAATTTAGAACAATTAGCAGCCATTCAAAAGCAAGTGCCGGATGTTCAAATCATCGCATCAGGAGGTATTAGTTCTCGAGCTGATTTAGAACAAGTCAAAGCATTAAATGTGTATGGTGTTATCTCAGGGAAAGCTTTATATAATGGCAATATTTCAATGAAAGACATAGTGGAGGTAGGTAGATGAGTGAAATAAAGCGTATTATTCCGTGTTTAGATGTAACTGGTGGTCGTGTTGTGAAGGGGGTAAACTTTGTTGACTTAAATGATATTGGTGACCCTGTTGAAATTGCTAAGGCTTACGTTGAAGCAGGTGCAGATGAGCTCGTCTTTTT
>DXBN01000207.1 GCA_019116505.1 Candidatus Enterococcus avicola
TCAAGAATTAAATAGTGTGGTGGCGATAGCGAGAAGGATACACCTGTACCCATGCCGAACACAGAAGTTAAGCTTCTTAGCGCCGATTGTAGTGAAGGGTTTCCCTTTGTGAGAGCAGGACGTCGCCACGCAAATTAAAAGTCTAGACTAAATGTTCTAGACTTTTTTATTTTTTCTAAATAAGAAGTTGAATTATTCGCATAATTGCTTAAAATCAGGCAATATAGAAGATAGATAGGTACTGAGGAGGAATAATAATGAAGGATTCCAAAGAAGAGTTAAAAAATAAATTAAGTCCGATTTCATATGCTGTGACACAAGAAAATGCAACGGAACGTCCATTTACTGGTGAGTATGATACGAATTTTAAACCAGGAATTTATGTTGATATTGTTAGTGGCGAGCCATTATTTTCTTCAAAGGATAAATATGATGCTGGTTGTGGTTGGCCCTCATTTACGAAGCCATTGCCTAAAATAGCTATTAAGGAGGTTAGTGATCATACATTTGGCATGCAACGAGTGGAAGTTCGTAGTCAAGAAGCAGATTCACATCTCGGCCATGTCTTTCCAGATGGTCCACAAGATGCAGGTGGCTTGCGCTACTGTATTAATTCAGCAGCATTAAAGTTTATTCCGAAAGATGAAATGGAAGCGGCTGGCTATGGGGAATATTTATCGACAGTTGAATAACAGAATCGAACCTAGATTGTTTTGACAATCTAGGTTTTTATTATTTGTCGGATTTGTGGTACAATAAAGGGAACATATGTGCAGAAAGGGTTAGTTATGTACGAATATATTATTGGTCAAGTTACCGCAGTTACGCCAGCTTATGTCGTAATTGAAAATCAAGGAATAGGATACCAAATTCAATGCGGGAATCCTTATTATTATTCTAGTAGAATGAATCAATCGGTACAGATTTATCTTCATCAAGTGATTCGCGAAGACGCGCATCAACTTTTTGGTTTTAAAACGATAGATGAAAAAAAATTATTTTTACGTTTAATTAGCGTTTCAGGAATTGGTCCAAAGAGTGGTTTGGCAATTATGGCAAATGAAGATCATACAGGATTAATCCATGCCATTGAAAGCAATGATGCCACGTATCTAATTAAGTTCCCAGGAGTTGGAAAGAAAACCGCTCAACAGTTAATTTTGGATTTACAAGGGAAGTTAGGCGATTTATTAGCCGATGAAGTAGCGGTAGATCTACCAATTCAAACGAGTCAAAACCCACAGCTAGACGAGGCTGTAGCTGCTTTACAGGCACTTGGTTATAGCGAAAAAGAAGTTAAGAAGGTTCATAAAGCTTTACTTGATGAAGACTGCCAAACGACCGATGAATATTTACGTGTCGCTTTACGATTAATTATGAAGAAATAAGTTAGAAGGAGAAATAGATGGAAGAACGGATTATTTCACCGATTGAAAATGAAGAGGATACTTTTGAAAAATCACTCCGACCAAAATATTTTCATGAATATATTGGGCAAGATAAAGTCAAAAATGAATTAGGAATTTATATTCAAGCGGCGAAGCAACGTGAGGAATCATTGGATCATGTTTTATTATATGGACCGCCTGGCTTAGGAAAAACAACGATGGCAATGGTGATTGCTAATGAGATGCAAGTCAATATTCGTACGACTAGTGGACCGGTGATTGAAAAGCCAGGTGATTTAGTCGCTCTCTTGAACGAGCTAGAACCGGGGGATGTTTTATTTATTGATGAAATTCATCGTTTGCCACGAATTGTGGAGGAAATGCTCTACTCAGCGATGGAAGACTTTTATATTGATATCATGGTTGGGCAAGGAACAACAGCTCATCCGGTTCATTTCCCGTTACCACCATTTACCCTAATTGGAGCAACGACGCGTGCAGGGATGCTTTCAGCACCGATGCGTGATCGATTTGGAATTATCTCCCATATGGAATATTATCAAGAAACAGACTTACAAGAAATTGTGATTCGTTCGGCTGCAATTTTTGAAACCGAGATTATTGAAGAAGGGGCTTTAGAAATTGCCCGTCGTTCAAGAGGAACACCACGAATTGCCAATCGTTTATTAAAAAGAGTTCGAGATTTTGCTCAAGTGCAAGCCGATGGAATCATTAATCGGAAAATTGCGGACCAAGCACTCTTTTTATTGCAAGTAGATCACGAAGGTCTTGATTATGTTGATCAAAAATTGATTAAAACAATGATAGAGTTATACAATGGTGGCCCGGTCGGTTTAAGTACGCTAGCAGTTAATATTGGTGAGGAGCAAGAAACAGTGGAAGATATGTACGAACCTTACTTAATCCAAAAAGGTTTCTTAAAGCGGACGCCTCGCGGACGGATAGCGACTAGGCTATCGTATGAACATTTTGATTACCCTTATCATGGAAATAATTAACGGATGTGTTAGGAATTGTTGTAAGGGAGGTACTTAGGATGAAGAAAGTACTAATTGTCTGTTTGGGGAATATTTGTCGTTCACCAATGGCAGAAGGTTTGATGCTTCAATATTTAGCCAATTCGCCGCTACAAATTACAATTGATTCTGCTGGAACAAGCCGTTGGGAAATGGGAAGTCCACCGCATCCAGGAACACAGAAGATTTTAAAAGAACATGGCATTGATACGAGTCAGATGTTTTCAAGACAGATTACATTGGAAGACTTTTATGTGTATGATTGGATATTAGCGATGGATCAACAAAATTTAACGGATTTAAAACGCATGGCGCCAAAAGGGACGATTGATAAGCTGCACTTGTTTTTATCCGTTCTACCAGAAAGTACGATAAAGGATGTACCCGATCCTTGGTTTACCGGAAATTTTGAGGAAACTTATGCACTTATTTTACAAGCATTACCAAAATGGCGTGAAATATTTGAACGTTAAAAATGGATTCAACTTGAGAAAGGACGAGTCTCATGGATAAAAAAACAAAATCTTTTAAAAAATTAGGTAGACATCTCGTCAGAACATCGATTACGTTACTAGACGGTTTATTTAATGATGATTTAGAGCAATTACAAGCTATCGAAATGCATCGGAATCAATTGATTGATGCGGCTCGTCGTAAGGCTTTGGTCGTTTTACAACTGAAAACCAAAAAAGTAGCAAACTTCGAAACAGTTGTCGGTTTTGTAACCACCAAAAGAAAAATTGATCAGCAAGTAGTGATTAAAATTCAGAATAATTTGCAGCAATTGCGGATTATTGCACTACAAGATATTGAAAAAGTCAGTGTGTTAGATACAAAGACGAAACACAAATTAATTGCAAAATAACTAAAATTTTTTTGCCTCTACTTAAATAAATCAGGTTGCATTTAATAATGCGAAGGATTTATTTAAGTAGAGGTCTTTTTTTAGAACCTCTTCAAAAAACCTTCTAAATTGTAAGGGCTTTTAGTATGCTTAAGGGGTAATAAAATAATCGAATTAAGCGAGGAAACGTAAGATGTATTTTAACTGGGTAACACTAAAGGAAGAACTGCGAGTGGATGCAGATTTTCTTGTGCTTGAACAAAAAGATAAGCAAGTACTTTGGCAATCCGAAAAATCATTTCACTATTTTGCAGCAACTTTTGATGAACAAACGAATATTTCTTTGAAAATTGAAGGATTCAGTGATTGTAGTTATCAATTGTATCAAGTGAAATCAACGAGCGCGCACATTGGGCGTGGCAGTCAATGGGGCGTTATTCCTGACCACCCAATAACCAGCTATTATGATATTTTAGTACCTTATAATCAAACGAGTCTAACAACAACGCAACAACTGTTTTGTTTAGAAGTTGAAAGTTACGATCCTGGTCTTAAAAGTGGGCGCATTCAGTTATTAATCGAGGGTGTGTTGCAAGGAGAGTTACCTTTGAGTCTTGAAATTTTACCGCAGAAATTCTTAGAAAGTGAGTCCTTTGGGTTAGAATTATGGCAGTATCCTTTTGCTGTTGCACGTTATTATGGCATTTCAGAAGAAAATTATTTTGGCAGTGAACATTTAGCCAGAATAAAAGAAAGTCTCGTACGTTACCGTCAGGCAGGTGGCGATGTGATTGTGACTGCTATTATTCACGATCCATGGAACCATCAAACATACGATGATTATCCAAGTTTAATTAAGTGGCAAAAAACAGCATCCGGATTTACTTATGATTTTACCTGGTTTGACCAGTATGTCGAACTAAACTTAGAAGTGGGTATTTCTGAAAAAATCAAATGTTTTTCGATGTTGCCTTGGGAAGATAAAATTTATTTTTGGAATGAAGAAAATGAGTTACAACAAGCACAATATTTAGCTGGTTCGAATGAATGGCAAATGATTTGGGGCGAGTTTTTAAGTGCATTTGTGGCTCATATTGAAGCCAAAGGTTGGTTTGATAAAACCTATATTGCAATTGATGAACGACCGGCTGAAACATTGGCCCATGTCATTGCTTTACTAGAACAATATCCAAATCAATTAGGCGAGCGCTTAAAATTATCTTGTGCGATGGATTATCAAAACTTTGATGAAATGTTACTCGATCAAATTGCAGACGTTTCGATTGGACAAAGTCACTTAGGTTCAAGAACGGCCTTTAATACCTTGTGTGAATCACGTCGTCAAAAAGGTTTGTTTACTTCGATTTATAATTGTGTGGGCGATTATCCAAGCATGTTTTTATATAGTAGCCCTTATGAGACGCAATGGGTTTTATGGAATGCAGTTAGTTATGGCAGTGATGGCTTTTTACGCTGGGCACTGGATGCGTGGGTTGAAAATCCTTTAGAAAATGCGAGTCATTGGTATTGGGAAAGTGGCGATCCATTTTTAATTTATCCACATGAAAAAGGCGGTTCAGGAGCATATTTATCGATTCGTTATCAACAGCTAATTGAGGCGATGACACAAATTCGTAAATACAAGCAGTTAAAAAAACAATCGCCAAGTAGTTTGGTTGAATTGGAAGAAACGTTGGCAACATTGATTTTCCCACAAGGGACGGAAAATGCTTATGGCGCTCGAATAGCACTTGAATCAACAAGCCACAAAGAAATTCAACAAGCGATTGAAAAAATCAATGAGTTATTAAATCAATGCACTTTAGCAGCATTACAGGAGGAAAAGTAGCGTGAGGGTGAATCAATTAATTGAAGTGGTACCAAGTCAAAGGCAAATTGCTTGGCAACAAACGGAATACTATGGCTTTATCCATTTTGGTATTAATACGATGACAAACCTAGAGTGGGGCTTTGGCGATGAATCGCTCGAGTTATTTAACCCAATGGAATTAGATGGCGAGCTTTGGGTAAAACAGTTGAAAGAAGCGCAAATGCAAGGGGTAATTTTGACTTGTAAGCATCATGATGGTTTTTGTTTATGGCCGACAGCAACGACAGATTATTCGGTTGCCAATACACCTTGGAAAAAGGGCGCAGCCGATTTAGTTAAAGAAGTTTCCGATGCTTGTCATAAATATGGTTTGAAATTTGGGGTTTATTTATCGCCTTGGGATCGTCACGAACCGTGTTATGGGAGTGGCCAGGATTATGATGATTTTTATGTGGCACAATTAACCGAGCTATTAACGAACTACCGTGATATTTTTAGTATTTGGTTAGACGGCGCAAATGGGGAAGGGCAAAATGGTAAAAAGCAAATGTACGACTGGGAACGGTACTACGAGGTGATGCGTCGCCTACAACCAAACGCTGCGATTAGTGTTTGTGGGCCAGATGTCCGTTGGTGTGGCAATGAAGCGGGCCAGACTCGTCCAGAAGAGTGGAGTGTCGTTCCGATTGAATTACAAGATTTAGAAAAAATTGCGGAGCATTCACAGCAAATTGATGATGGCCAATTTTCACGTAAATTAACTTCAGGCGATGAAGATTTAGGTAGTCGTCAGGCATTAGAAAACTATCAAGGTGAACTTGTTTGGTTCCCAGCTGAGGTCAATACATCGATTCGTCCAGGTTGGTTCTATCATCCAGAAGAAGACAATCAAGTACGCAATGTGGACGAACTCTATCAAATGTACTTGAAGACCGTTGGTGGCAACAGCACCTTTTTACTGAATATCCCACCGAATACAGCTGGAGTGATTCATGAAAATGACCTTGAAGTCTTAAAAAAATTAGCTGAAAAAATTCAACAAGTTAAAGATCAATCAGTGATTAAGCAAGCGAAATTAAACGTTTCTTCGGCTGTGTCAGAGATTCAGTTGAATGATTTATTATCCGACGAGATGCCATTTTGGCAAAGTCAAAGCGACGACCAAGCACCATGGATTAAAGTTGTTTGGGAGACCGAACAGTTGCTGCAACGAATTGTTCTGAAAGAAGCGATTCAAGCAAGTCAACGTGTGGAAGCTTTTACGGTTTACTATGAAGAAGCTGGTGAGTATAAAATTGCGACGAAAGGGACGATAATTGGTTATCAAAAGATTTTAGAATTTGCACCGATTCAAACGAAAAAAATTCGAGTCGTTTTCGATACCTTTCGTGGAGCGCCAATAATTACACAAATCAATCTCAATTAAAAATAGACTTGTCAGTCGTGAGTTTAAAGCGACCCCAAAAAGTTAGAACAAAAAATCTAACTTTTTGGGGTCACTACAGTTACTGACAAGTCTATTTTTTATCATGTGCGAGTTGGATGATGAAGGGAATACACTCCTCTGGTTTGAGATTGAGTGACTCAATTTCTGAAAGGGAAATCCATTCTAAAAAGTATCGATTACTCGGAGTCATACGATTGAGCTCTTCTCCAACGATTTGAACTTCTAGTTGTTGATTTGTTATATATAAGTAATATTGATGTTCAACAGTATCAATATTTATTTTAATAAATGGAGTTAGATCGGATGACTTGAGATTGTTTAAATTTAGTTCTTCCGCTGCTTCTCGTAAAGCAGCATCAATAAAGGATTCATCTGCTTCAACAGTTCCTCCAGGAATTACCCAATATGTTTGATTGTACTTAATTCTTTTGATAAGAAGAATCGTTTTTTTCATTTGATTGTAAATAATAACTCCAGCTCTTTTTTTCATAGGACCTCCCGATTAATGGATTTATAAACAGTATAGCAGTATTATCCAAAGAAAATAGAGAAAGAAAAGAATAAAAAAAGGCCTACCGGAGGGGACCGGTAGGCAAGGAGTAAAAATGAAAAAGTGTTTGTTAGGGTTGTTTGTTGGTATGCTTATATATTACCGAGTAAATGTGAAGTTTTTGTGACGAAAATCTTGGAAAGTTATTAAGATATTATTTGTCAAATTAAGCGAGACAAAACTTTCCATTTACGTAACTCAAAAAAACTTCTAATGGTGTTTGGTAATTTAGTGATTTTCTAGGGATATGGTTTCTTTTGGACGCAACGGATGAGATGAATCCTTGATTGACTTGGTTGAAGTCCATTTCTTTTGGTAGTCCATCTTTTCGGAGGAGTCCGTTTGAATGTTCATTTAATCCCCGTTGGGAAGGCGTTCCTGGGTCTGCGAAATAAATATCAATATCATTCGTATTACTAATACTTTTCCAATTAGAGAATTCTTTTCCACAATCAAAGGTAATTGATTTGAAAAGATTTTTGGGTACGGATTGAAGCCATTCATTAATCGAATTTTCAATATCAACTGCCTTACGGCCTTCTGGTTTCAAGGCGATAATGGCTTTTGAAAGTCGCTCAACGAGTGTGATGACGGCACTTTTATGGTGGATGCCGACAATCGTATCACCCTCTAAATGTCCAAATTCTTCTTCGAAAACGACATAATCTTTTTTACGTTCAGAAATATTTCTTTTGAATGCCTGTTTTCCACGTTTTTCCTTATAACCATTTGGTTTTCGTTTTCCTTGCATCGGTAAATGTAAAACATTGAATTCTCCCGTCTTAAACCGGCGATAGAGGGTACTTACTGAACAAGAGAAGGTTCGCTCTGCACGGCCAATAATGACGTCTGGGGTCCAACCTTCAGTTGATCTTTTTGCAATGTATTCTTTTTCCTCAGCAGGAAAAATGATTTCGGTTCTCCCACAACGTCGCTTATTTTCTTTGTATTGTTCAAAGTATTCAAGTGCTGTTCCACCACATTTGAGAAAGTTATAGACATTGTAAATTGTTTGGCGTCCACGTTTAAGCTGCTTCGCAACGATAGCAACCGGAGTTTCTTGATGAAAATATGCTTCTATCATTACAAGCTCGTTTGGTGTAAGA
>DXBN01000208.1 GCA_019116505.1 Candidatus Enterococcus avicola
AATGAAATACCTAAGCGACGAGAAACTTTCCATGATGGTCCAGTATAACGTGACATTAAAGATTCCTCCAATAATATAATAGTATTTGGAGTAAAATAATCCGATGAAAGAGTCATTTCTCGTGTAGTTCATTCTTCAATCTTCACCTTATGCAGCCGTGGCTACGCAATTGAACCTATATAAAAGGCGATGAACTGGGGACGAGTAATTCATTTTCTGCTGCATTATTTTACACAAAGAATAATATAGCATGGTTAGTAGTGATTTGTCAAATGAATCGCTGTAAAATAACCAAAGAAACAAATCATTTTTTCTCAATATTTTTCTGAAAAAAATTTATACATTTTTTCACAATATCCTTTACAAATGATAAATACCTATTTAAAATAGAGAATGAAAATGTCACTTATGGCAGACGTACTAAAGGAGAGTCTAAAAATGAATCCAGTATCACCTCTATTTGAAAAAATCGATGCTTCAATTGAGAAGAAGAAAAACTTAATCGAAATAAGTTATGCGCGATACGCGTTGCGTGCGATTTTTGCTTGTATGTTTTTAACATTGGGAACAGCTGTAGCCTACAGTATAGCGATGAAAGGTGAACACATTGCACCTGGTTTTGGTAAGATGTTGTATGCGTTTATGTTTAGTTGGTCGCTCGTTATGATTTTATATATGAATGCTGAATTGGGAACGTCGAATATGTTATATATGACGGTTGGTTATTACCGTCGTCGTTTGAATTTTACTTTTGCTGCAAAAATTTTGTTTACTTGTATTTTGTTTAACTTGATTGGTGGCGTATTGTTTGGTTACTTGATTTCTTTGACAGGCCCCTTCCAAGAGCTACCGGTTGATAGTTATTTTTTTGAGTCGATAACGAGTAAATTAGAAAAATCTTCGGGACAAATTTTAGTAGAGGGGATTTTTGCCAATATTGTTGTCAACGTTGCGGTTTTAATTAGTATGCGAATGAAAGACGATGCTGGAAAAATTATGGCGATTATTTTTATTATTTTCATCTTTGCCTTTTTAGGTTTTGAACACGTCATTGCTAACTTCCCAGCCTTTTCATTAGCTTACTTTGCTTCAAATGGGGCATTAGAAGCGATGACAGCAGGCAGTGTGGCACACAATTTAACTTTTGCACTGATAGGAAATTATATCGGAGGAGGTTTAATCATGGGTCTCGGCTATGCCTGGTTAAACAACTCTAGCTCAAAATACGTCGATTAAATGAGGGTTTTTATTGACATTATCGTTAAAGTATTTATAAAAAACGCTATCGATTTTTTAGATGGTGTTTTTTATTTTTTGATTTTTTACTGGAATGGAAAGTTACAATAATTGCACCCGATTTTTATACTTTCTAGTATATTGAACGATTAAAATGTTGACTGTTACGCTAGAGTTAGATGACTTGTGTTAAACTAAAAAGGAATTTAAGTAAAGAAGGTGGATTTGATGCGTTTTGTTATTGATGGTGATGGTTCACCAGTAAAAGAGGAAGTCATCCGACTAGGTGGAAAATTTCAGTTGCCGGTGTTAATTATTACGAGTGTGGATCATTATACGACGAAAGAATATCCTGATTTTGTTCAGTTTATTTATGTTGATAAAGGGGCCGATCGTGCGGATTATCAAATTGTCAAAGAGATTCAACCGGGGGATTTTTTAATTACGCAAGATTATGGTTTAGCTTCGCTTGTACTGCCTAAGAAAGCTCGAGTGTTTCATCATTCGGGTCAAGAATATTTAATGGAAACAATCGATCAATTATTAATGCAACGCTATATTGGGGGACAAATGCGTAAAGCGGGTAAGCGAACGAAAGGTCCGAAACCATTTACAGCGAGTGACCGTCAATTATTTTATGAAATCATGATAGATCTAGTAGAAGGGGAATTGAAATAGTTAACTTGTGAAAGCCTTTTCTTATTTTTTTCGTTAAACTATGTTCGCTCGGCTGCTTTTGTGATAAAATATGAAATGATTTAGAAATGAATATCGAAAACACTGTAAGAGATATTAGGAGGACGCGTTTTTGAAAATTATTTTACTCTATGGCGGTCAAAGTGCAGAACATGAAGTGTCAATCTTGTCGGCTTTTTCAGTTTTGAATGCCGTATACTATAACTATTATCAAGTACAATTAGTCTTTATTACTAAAGAAGGCGAGTGGATTAAAGGGCCGCTTTTAACAGAACAACCGGCTTCAAAAGAAGTATTAGAATTGACTTGGCCTAAAGAAGCAACAGAAGCAGGCGAATTTACAGGTGAGGTGATTTCACCGAGTTTAATTAAAGAAGACGATGCGATTGTCTTTCCAATTTTACATGGGCCAAATGGTGAAGATGGGACCATCCAAGGCTTCTTAGAAACAATCGGCATGCCGTATGTAGGCGCTGGGGTTTTAACGAGCGCTTGTGCGATGGATAAAATTACAACGAAGTATTTATTACAAGTTGCGGGTATTCCGCAAGTGCCTTTTGTTCCGGTCTTGAAAAATCTCTGGAAAGAAAATCCAAAGAAAATTTTTGAACAATGTGAAGGCTCATTATTGTATCCATTTTTTGTGAAACCAGCAAATATGGGTTCAAGTGTTGGAATTTCAAAAGTTGAAAATCGGGAAGAGTTACAAGCTGCTTTAGAAGAAGCGTTTAAATATGATAATCGCGCGGTGATTGAACAAGGAATTGAAGCCCGTGAAATCGAAGTGGCAATCTTAGGTAACGAAGATGTTCGTACGACTTTGGCTGGTGAAATTGTTAAAGATGTTGATTTTTATGATTACAACTCGAAGTATATCGATAACAAGATTACAATGGCGATTCCCGCACAAATTCCTGATGACGTGCAAGCCAAAGCTCAAGAATATGCGAAACTGGCTTATACAATGATTGGTGGTAGCGGTCTGAGTCGTTGTGATTTCTTCCTAACAGATAAGAATGAACTGTTTTTAAATGAATTAAATACGATGCCTGGCTTTACTCAATTTAGTATGTATCCAGTTCTCTGGGAGTCGATGGGCTTACAGTATAGCGATCTAATTGAAGAGTTAATCCAATTAGGCTTCAATCGTTTTAAACAACGTAAAAACTTTTTAGTCAATATGTAGAAAAGACGAGGCTGTAATCAATGAAGGTTACAGTCTTATTTTTATGGAAAATGAAGGAGAAGAAAATGAATTTAACACTGAAAGAAATTGCAATAGCATTGAACATTCAAGGAGAATTTCCAGATTTAAGGATTTCGAGCGTGGAGTTTGATAGCCGTTTAATCACACAAAATGGTTTTTTCGTTCCTTTGGCAGGAGAACGGGACGGTCATACGTTTGCAGATAAGGCTGTTGAAAACGGTGCGGTGGCGAGTTTTTGGAGTCGCTCGTTAGAAGAAGCACCAAAAGGTTTGATTTTGTTACCCGTAGCCAACGTTACGGTAGCATTCCAGCAATTAGCTGTTTATTATCAAGCAAAAGTTGCGCCTAAAGTGGTCGCTATCACGGGAAGTAATGGGAAAACGACGACGAAAGATATGACGGAATCCGTGTTGGCCCAAAAATTTCAAACGTACAAAACGCAAGGAAATTATAATAATGATTTAGGGATGCCGTATACGATATTACACATGTCTGAACAAACGGAAGTACTCATTTTAGAGATGGGGATGGATCATCAAGGCGAGATTGCCTTCTTATCCAAATTATCGAAACCTGATGTGGCAGCGATTACTTTAATTGGTGAAGCCCATCTTGAGAATTTAGGATCACGTCAAGGGATTGCAGCAGCCAAAATGGAAATTGTCACTGGTTTAAAAAATGAGGGATTATTGTTAATTCCAGCAAATGAGTCACTACTTAAACCACTGGTTGTGGATTTACCACAAACAATTCAAACTTTTGGTGTCGGTCAAGGTGAATTGAGTGCGACGATTTT
>DXBN01000209.1 GCA_019116505.1 Candidatus Enterococcus avicola
CCGTTGATTTTTTCTTTTTCAATGTCGTCCACTTCATCTAAAAAGGATTGGAGGGTAACCATCGCTGAGTTCATGTCATTACCGACGTAGCCTTGTTTGATGTTAAATGGTAGCTCGATTGATAAAATTGACTGCAATTGTTTTTCTTGCTGCTCGATAAATTGTTGCTCGTTTTGTTCCTCGGTTTCCAATGCTTCATTAAAGATGTCTTCTTCATCCTTGTATTCAAACCCTTTAAATTCAAATGCTGATTCCGGGATAACAATCCATCTGGAATTTTTATATCCAATTCTTTTATTGTTAGAAAGTTGATAGATTCCTAGTTCGTCCATTTCTTTTAATTGGTTGGCTAATTTTTGAGAGCCTAATATTTTTTTATATTCTGTGGGTTTCATCGCCCAATCTTTATCTATTTTTAGATGAACAGACTCTCTCAACCGGTTGATTCCATCTAAAATTTCAGACTCGTCAATTTGCTTTTCTTGATACATCGCAAACATCATTTTGTTTGCTTCTTCCACCTCTTTTATTTCGCTTATAATCGAGTAAGGATTTGCATTCCTGTTTTTTATTTGAGCAAATCCAAGTTTCGTTTCGTAGCGGAAACGATGACCTTCATATTGCAAGTTTAGTGATGGATCATCCAAAATTACGATTGTTGGTTTTACCCATTCTTCTTTGTTTTTGCCAAAACCAACCAGTCTTTGTGCATTTTCGTAGACTAACATGCTTTCTTCAAAGCCATCCGCTACATTTAGATCGAGTCGCTTTGTAGAAAAATCCCAATTTTTACCAACGTTTGTGACGTAGTTTATTTTTTTGATATAGATTATTTTTTTATTGTGAGTTTCTATTAAAAATTGTTGTGATAAGTTTAGGTTTGAAAAAGTTGCTATTTCGTTTGGTTTGGCGCCCATAGCTATTAACAGTTCATAGGTTCTGTTATATCCGCCAATTGCCAAAAATAAAACTTCTTCTTGATTTGCTCGTACATATTGATTTAAGTTTTTGGAGTTTATTCGGTTATATATTTTTTTTAGGTTTTTTCGGGATTTATCAAAAATTACTTCTCCCACTTGTATTCCAACTCCTTTCGTGCTATATTTAAGTTAATCGAATAGCCAATAACGGATATTTACCCTCTAAACTTTGTGAATGTTACAAAATAGGGTAAATATTTTTTTATTATTAATTATAGTTACTCTTAATTTACTAGGTGTAACATTGTAACAAAAATCCTTTAAACGTTGTCATATCAATGTTTTTTCATGTTACAAAAAATGTTACAAGTATGTTATTGTTACAAGAAATTTAACTTTTTTTTGAAGAAAAATGTTATTTTTGTCTCTGTGTAACACACTCATAACATTTTTATAACATTGCTTTTTATCTTACTCTCCCAAGCCTTTTCGTCTATTTAGTGGAGATTGTGAAAAAAAGCTTGTAACACGATTTTGTAACCATCAGAACGGCAAATTTTCATCATCGATATCGAACGTTCCATCACCTGTTTCAACTTGCAAAGTTTGGAAGTCATAGTTTCTATATGGGTATTGAGGATTCTTTTTGTTTGGAGAAATGGTCAATTCCATTTTGAATTGTTTTCCGATTCCATTTTCTAATGCTTGCGACGCAGAATATTCGTCTTCCAAATCTTTATTTTTAAATTCTACGCCTACCATCGCAGCAAGTTTTAATAAGATACGTCCATTTGTTTCTAGGACAAATGGTGGTAGTCCGTCGTCAAATGAAATGTAGATATTTTCCAAACGACTCTTATCTTTGCCTGACACAACTTCCAGACTGATTGCAATTTGGTCTTGATCGTTGTTTTTATTTTTCCCTGCTTGTACTGATTTCAAACGTACTGGATAATTTCCTGCTTCCAATTTACTGTTTTGGTTGATACTGTCTTTCTTTGCGTCAAATCCTTCATTTTTTACTGATTTCAAAGTTTCTAAAAGTCCCATTTTAATTTCCTCTTTTCATTTATTTTTGTAGTGTGGGTAGTAATTCCATTTGATCTATTGTTTGTAAATTGCCAATTAATTGGTCTTTCGCTCTAGTTGATTGTGTCGGTTGCAACACGACAATTCTTTTATTTTTATGGTTTTCTTCGTCTTTCACAACTACTAGCCTTCCAACGATGGGTACAATTCCCATGATGGCATCTAAATTTCTTACATCTGGCTGGAATTGTGTGTAAGTTCCACCTGATTCTCGTGTGATTTCTACTTTTTTTTCATGGGCAAAAATCAACACATTTTTTTCTAACTGTTTTAGGCTTGCTATAAAATCAAACAAGATACGATCAATCACACCATAATCTTTTATTTCCGGCATACCACTGGTCGTTGAAGTAGATCGCTCGTTTAACCAATACTTTTGGAAAGTCGATAAATTATCGATTACGATATTGTCGTATTGGTCTTTGTGTTTAACCAAAAATCGATAAAAATCGCCCAAATCTTTGTTTGGATTATCAGAATCCATCACTTGAATAATTACGTTATCTTGTTGTGCAAGCACGTGATACATACCATCCACAGATAATAAGATTGTTTTGCCCTTTAATGACTTAACCATGGTTGTTTTTCCTTTGCCAGGTTCGGAATATACAAGACATGTCCAATTATCAAAACGTTTGATGTCTTCCGCCTTTATCATTTTCATTTATTTCACCACCTTTCAATGTTTATCTAATTCGCAAACTCCGCCCTTGTCTTAATTCCGCTCCTTCGACAACTGATCCAGACTTAAGTTCATTTTTTAAAAGAGTTTTATTCAACTTCGGCTTTTGCTCTTCAAAAAATACCTTCGGCAACTTTTCTTCATCGGTCACATAAATCGCAACTGGATTGTTTTGGATGCCGATATTAAACAATTCACCTTTAATTTTCGTCTTACCAACTTTTTCCATTTCGTCTTGCAAATAAAGTTTTAGTCGAGTGACATTGTTATTCAATGTTGTCTTCCGTTCGTTCAATCGCTGAACTTCCTTTGTCAGGATGTCTACTTGTCCTTCCAATTCCTTGATGACTTTAGCAGTGTTTTCTGCTTTAACTTCGATTTCATCATTTAAGCTTTCTAAGGTATCTTTAAACAATTCTTCGTCTAATTGTTCAGCCATTTCCAACACACGTTGGTAGTCGTTTGTGAGGTTATATAATGTAGCCATTCACTTCATCTCCTTTTATAAAATCCATGCTCCAGTATTTTTCTCTGTTTGGGTCTACTTCGTCGATTAGATCAAAGAAATTTTCTTCTTTCGTGACAAAGGTTTCTAAAAAATGTCGAAATGTTTGCTCGTGTGGTATCACGTAGTTTTCTGACTTTTTAAACCACACAACCATCAACCACTCGTCTTCTTCGATTGGTGTACCTTTCCAATCGTAGTAATAACCTGATTCTTCGTCGTATTTCGCTTGATTCCACACGTTGTATGTTTCATCAGCTAAAACATCGTCGTACGTTCTTCCAATTAGATTTAATTCGTTGTATACTGACATTAGATATATCTTCCTTTCTGACTAATCTATTTGCGGTAGGTTAGTCTTTTTTTGTTGCTAAAAACCAATTCAATACGTTGATCACTTCCTCGTCCTCCATGTCTATTTCATCGTCTGAAAAGAAGTCATAGAAAATATCGTACAGCTTCCGCCCCCCCCTGATTGAGTTCAGCAAGCCGTCTAGCGTGTGTAACGTCCACTTCAGACCGTTTAAACGTCGGCTTGATTAAATCATCAAGAGTTAGTCCTAAAGCTTGTGAGAGCTTTGTAGCGAGTTCTAGTGATACGCCTCTTTCGTGGTGGATAAGTCGGTAGATAGTTGACGGATAAACGCTAACTTTCTTAGCCAATCCGTAGGTATCATAGCCTTGTTCTGCCATTTCACGTTTTACGTTATTTGCAAAGTTTAATTGCATTTGGTTCACTGCTTCCTCCCCTCCAAAACAATTTCTCCCAATCTCAATCCAGCCACAAAAAATACAAATATTGTTGCAACTTTCCATTGCCCGATTGCTGATAAAAAGGTAATCATCAGCAAGTAGCCGGTCGATTCCAGTAAATTAATTAATTGCTTCATTGTTAGCACGCCCCATGCTTTATTTTTTATTTAGCCATTTTTCTACTTCGCGTATGTCAAACTCGAGTGAGCCTGTGGGAGTGTAGCGGTATGGCAGACCTTTTTCCATGTAACGATAGATTGTCGTCGTTGATTTGCCGAGATATTCAGCAAGCTGTTTTTTGTTAAATTTCACTTGGTTCGTATTTTTAAAAATCAGCTCTTGCCGCAACTTCTCGGTAATTTGTGGGAGTAACTCGTTTAAGCGTTCTTCCACACGTTTGTCGATTTGTTGTTCGATGGTCATGGTGGTCACCTCAACGATCTAAATAAATATCTTCTAACCCTAATAAATCAGCCATGTTATAAACTCTTTCGATAACATCTTCTTGAAATCCTTCAAAAGTGATTGGTTCTCCATCTACAGTGATATTCTCTGGTTCGCATTCGCATATTTCAATTAGTTCCTCTAAAATTGATTTGATGTTGTCATGCTCCATTTCTATCCCTCCTAAAATTCGTCATTCCAAACTTTGTACTTAACAGCATATTCTTTAACAATTGCTAGATAGATCTCTAACAGACGCTTATCATTTGCTATAACGTCTAATTTTCTTGTGTTTCTTTGTTTAGTTTTAGAAGCTCCTTCTCCAGCCATGCGATTTCTTAGATTTGTTAATCGTCTATCTAAGTTACAAGCGGCACGACGATCAAGCTCTTGATAAATAGCCGACCCGATTTCTTGATAAGCTAAACCTCCGCCAACTTGTGTTCCCATTTTTCTGATCAGTGCTTGCGAATCTTGTCGCCAATCAGTTGTATTGAGTGCCACAATGTCAGAAATACCGTCAACTTTTGTTTCTAAATTTTTGGTTGCTAACTCTTGTTTAGCTAAAGATTTAAATAGTCCGTTAAACATTTG
>DXBN01000210.1 GCA_019116505.1 Candidatus Enterococcus avicola
ATAGAAGAATCTTACACGTTGCGTTCTTTACTTGAAAATACGGAAGAGATGCTGCTTGAGCGTTCTTCGGATGTTTCGCATATGAATCGTCTAATTTTGCGCGTTGATTTTTCAATGATTCGTCGTGAATCAGGATTTATTTCCGGTCTAGTTGCGGTTTTACATGATGTAACCGAACAAGAAAAAACGGAACAGGAACGTCGGGACTTTGTTTCCAACGTTTCACATGAGTTACGGACGCCTCTAACAAGTATGCGAAGTTATATCGAAGCACTACATGATGGCGCTTGGAAAGACGGTGAAATCGCACCGCATTTTCTAGAAGTGACCTTAGAAGAAACGGACCGTATGATTCGGATGATTAACGATCTGTTGAGTTTATCAAAATTAGATAGTGGCAATGCGCAATTACAATTGGAGTTTGTGAATTTCAATAATTTGGTGAATTTTGTCTTGGATCGCTTCGATATGATGGTCAACAATACCGAGAAATCATATAAAATTCAAAGAGAATTTACAAAACGTGACCTGTGGTTGGAAATTGATACGGATCGGATTATTCAGGTAATTGATAATATCATGAACAATGCGATTAAATATTCGCCAGATGGCGGGACCGTGACTGTTCGTTTAATTGAAACGCATAATCATGTGATTTTAAGTGTTTCCGACCAAGGCATGGGTATTCCGCGTAAAGATTTGGATAAAATTTTTGATCGTTTCTATCGTGTGGATAAAGCACGCGCGCGCCAACAAGGTGGAACAGGATTAGGTTTAGCGATTTCGCGGGATGTGCTGAAAGCACATGGTGGCTCAATTTGGGCCGAAAGTCGTGAGAACTATGGCTCGACATTTTTTATCAGTTTGCCATATGAGCCGTATGAAGAGGAGTGGTGGGATTGATTAAAATTAAAGAAAATATATTACATGTTCTTTTAATCTTGATGGTCGCCACAAGTTTTTATTTATCTTATTTAATTTGGATGAGTCCGGTTGGTCGTGATACTTTTTTAAAGAATGAAAGTGCTTTTGAAACAATCGAGGAAAAGGTTGAAGAAATTAATAAAGAGAATATTTTTTTACCAATCAAAGTCCGTTATTCTGAAAATAATAAGAATCAAGAGACACAAAATGAAAGTTTACTTCTGCAAATTCAACAAGCGTTATCAAATAAAACCTATCATAGAACCAAGTGGAAAAGTTACTTTAATGAAAATGACTATTCGAAGGCAATCGATATTGAACATGGTTTTGAATTAACATATGGCATGCTTTTCCCAATAACGGAATATCTGGATTTATTTAATTTAAATATAGATATCAGTGAAGAAGAACAAGTCCAAGTCTATTTTACAAAAATACAATTAGATGTCCAAAAGAATGAAGTTCGTTTTATTAATGAGGAAGATTGGACCGTTTACACGGTTAGGCCAGAAAAAAAGCTAACAAAGGTGTTAGAAATAATCAAAAAAGTTGACTATCAGTGGCGTCCAGTTTCTGAATCCGTTGATTTTTTATCGAATCAATTCTTAACCCAAAATGAATTAACACTGAAGAAATATAGTTATATTTCTTCGACTAGACGTTATACGCTGTTTCGCGATGCTTTTTTTACCAATCCAAAAGATGTGCGTAGTAATGGAACAAGCGCAGATACTTATTTATACGATGGGACAGAAACGCTAATAATGAAACAAAATCAAGAAATTGTTTTGTTTGAAAATGTATTAGAAAATATAGGTGATCTAAGTATTTTTGAAATGAGTTTTCCTTACGTACAGCGAATGGGCTCAAATTATGGTTCGGTTCGGGTGTTAAATCAAGCGCGTAATCAAATTGACTATCGTATGTTTGTTGAAGGATTCCCAATCTTTGCGGAGGACTTTGAAGGACAATTGGCGTTTAGCTTTTCGGATAGTGGTCAAGGTAATCAAAAAAATATCAATATCCAAGGGAATTTAAAGACATTGCAAATTCCAATCCCATCACAAGAAGAAGTTGTTTTACCGGCGACCGAAAAACTGGTACAGACTTTGTACCAAAATGGAGCGGATTTAAAAAAAATTCGTACGTTCATGATTGGCTATGAATGGAAGAATATAGAAAATACGGGAGTAGTAGATTTAATCCCAAACTGGTTTATCAAATATGGCGATACGTGGTTAAGTTATGAAGGATTGCTTAATCAGCTAACGGAAGGCGGAGGAGTGTAAGATGGATTTCAAACGAATTGAATGGATCTTTTTCCTTGCGTTTCTAGGTTTAAATGTCTTCTTATTTAGTATGTACCGTGAAGCAAAGATGAATCAGACGATTACTTCTCGAACGAATGAAACCATTCCTTTACATAAACGATTAGAATCAGAAAATATTACTTATGAAGGAGATTTCTCATCTAGAAAACGAGAAGGGTACTATTTAAGTGGTGTACCGACCAATTTTGATGAAGCGCGTAAAAGTGAACGATTACGTTTAAATAATCCCGATTTGTTAGGGAGACAAACAACGATTGAGGATAATTTGTTGAAGCATAAAGTTGAAGATGTCATTTTATTAACAGATGTTAATCAAGCACCAGAAGTGATTGCTAAAATTTTGAATCAACAAGGTTTAGTGCTATTTGGCAAAGAGTATCAATACAATGTCGAAGAGTCGACATTATCAAATGATTTTCCAGAGATTATCGCGGGGCAATTTTATGAAGATATTATTATCAACGATCCAGCCAGCCGTATAACGTTCTTTCTAGAAAAAGAAACTGAACACTGGCGCGTAAATGAATATATTCAAACACATATTTCAGAATTGCAGCCTTTACGAGAAATCATGCCGACTTATTCAGAAAGAGATGCGATTAATACTTTATACATTAATAATCAAATCCCCTCGAATTCCAAAATATTATGGCGTCAACTAGCCTATAAAATGACTTTGATTGTTCGAGGACAGGCGATTTTCGTTCCGACTTGGTTTATCGAGATTGAAACGAGCGATCACGAAATCAAGACAGAGATGGTTAACGCTTTTACAAACCGAATTATTACGAATTCAGTTGTAGCAACCGTAGAAGATTAAGAATAATGTAAGTAAATAGAAATAGTGAGGTCTTAATAGTGAGTCAATTATCAACATTTCAAATAAGTGTATTAGCTAGTGGCAGTTCAGGGAATTCTTTATATATCGAAACAGAAAAAAAGAAAATCCTCGTTGATGCGGGACTAAGCGGGAAAAAAATAACCTCTTTGTTAGGTGAAGTGGGGAAAAAACCAGAAGATTTAGATGCAATTTTAGTTACTCATGAGCACCGCGATCACATTCATGGTGTCGGTGTACTCGCCCGGAAATATAAACTTGATGTCTACGCTAACGAAAAAACCTGGTTGGCAATGGATCCTTTGATTGGTAACGTACCAATTGAACAAAAACACCACTTTGAAATGGGAAAAATTTTAACATTAGGTGATGTTGATATTGAAAGTTTTGGTGTTTCACATGATGCAGCAGCACCACAATTTTACCGCTTTTATAAAAATAATCGTTCATTTGTAATTTTAACCGATACCGGTTATTGTAGCGATGCCTTAAGAGGAGTCATTAAAGGTGCAGATGCATATTTAATAGAGAGTAATCATGACTTAGGAATGTTACGAATGGGTGCGTATCCTTGGAGCTTGAAGCAACGTATTTTAGGTGATCAGGGCCATTTATCCAACGAAGATGGTGCGTTAGTGATGGCAGATATTTTAAGCGATGCGACAAAACGTATTTATTTGGGTCATTTAAGTCGAGAAAATAATTTAAAAGAATTGGCCCATCTAACCATGGAGAATGTACTAAAAGAGCAAGGACTCGGTGTTGGCGAAGCATTTGAGATTTATGATACAGATCCAGATCAAGCAAGTTCTCTTTTTACCATTTAAATAAAAAAAGTGATATAAAATTTGCATAAAAAAAAGGGGAATGTGACCAACTGTCGCATTCCCTCTTTGTTGCCTATGCTTCGATATCTAGCTCTTTTAGAAAAATTTTCCGTTGATAATTATCATAGGATTGATTGTAACGATTACGAAAATCAAGATATTTACCAGGAAGATCGTTGTATGAAATTTCTTTTAAAACTTTACGAGTCACTTCTGTA
>DXBN01000211.1 GCA_019116505.1 Candidatus Enterococcus avicola
AGTTGAAACAACCTTTCGGTTGCTAAGCTCATAAATTAACGTTGCTAGCATATTGCTTGCTTGTTGTATGTTTGTTTCTATAAAGAAACATTCTACACGTTTGTTGTTTGTTTTGCTTGCTTTGTTCAGTTTTCAAAGGTCTACGTTATTGCGTTAGCAACTCTTACATCATATCTGATTGACAATTATTTGTCAACTGTTTTATAAAAGTTTTTTACGAAAAATCTTAATCGGATTTTCGTTCGCTTTATTAGCAACTACGTTATAATAACAAATGTTCTTATTGCTGTCAACTGTTTTATAAAAGTTTTTTAATTGTTGTTTTAACAACCCTTATCCACTTCTCTCAAACTCGACTTTGTTATATTATCATTAATATCTTGCATCGTCAATCACTTTTTAAAACTTTATTCTTAAAAGTTCATAGCGATTTACAACAACACTTAATATAGCAATTATTCTTTCTAAAAGCAACTATTATTTTCGTTATTTTATGACAAACAAAAAGAAGTGAATATTAATTCTCGTTCACCTCTATCTGTTCGGTTATTCAAGCGACGATCGCTATATTTTCGTTCTTAAAAAAAGAAATCGTTCGGTATTTACTCCTCATCCTGCGAAACGATTGGAATAAAGATACGAAAAATTGTTCCTGCCCCTAACTGGCTTTCTGCATAAATCCTCCCTTTATAACTGTCAATAAGCTTTTTAGCAATGGATAAACCCAGACCATTGCTACCTGTTGTACGTGCACGAGCTTTATCCACTCGATAAAAGCGATGAAATATTTTTGAAACGTCATCTGCTGGGATGCCTTCACCAAAGTCTTGTATCGCAATTTCTAATTCTCTTAAGTTACTGGAGATTGAAACATGGACTTCTTTTCGATCTGTTGAGTATTTGACAGCATTATCCATAATAATAATTAAAATTTGTTCGAAATGATTTCGATAGATTTTAACAATTTTTTCTGTATACAAATCATCATCTAATGTAAAAACAAACTCTGGATGAATCATTTTGAAATTATTAACAATTTGGTTGACCACACTTTTAGCATTAGTACGCTCATGACCATGACGAACATCAACTTGTTCTGCTCGAGTTAGATCAAGCATTTCTTGGACAAGTGTTTTCATCCGAGTAATTTCTTGCACACTAGCTTCAATTGATTCCGCTAAAATCTCTGGGTCATCTTTTCCCCAACGGTTCAACATATTTAAGTGTCCTTCAATAACTGCAACCGGTGTTCTTAGTTCATGAGAGACATCCTCCACGAATTGCTCTTGTAGTTCCGTATACGATCTCATCCGATCAAGCATCTCATTAAAAATCTCCGCTAAATCTGCAAGCTCATCATTTGTTTCAAGTTCCGGCATATAAATATCGTCTTGTGGTTTTTTGCGAATTTGTTCCATCGTGTCGCGCAATAGTCGTAAAGGCTTAAGATAGTAGGAAGCTAATAAGTATCCTAATATGCTACTTAGAATAAGCGAGACAACTTCCAATAGAATTAACATCGACATTAAACGCTTTTCAAATTGGTTAAAAGCCGTTAATTCATAGAAGGTCTGAATATAACCAATCTTTTCGCGCATCTCTTTGGAGTAAATTGGTTGAACAAGTAAGAAGCCTTCTTTATTATTAATCACTTCTATTGTTGCATTACTTGGAGCTGTCTGTTGTAAAGCAATATTTTCTTGAGATGTTTTCAAGACGACTTCTTTTTCTAAATTGTAAACAAATAAACTAAACTCTGGATTTCCTATTTTTGCGACAAACGGATCAACTGCTACTTGAATAGCATCCATGTCAACTAATTTAATTGCATCGGTACTACCTAGCCGCAAAGCACGATATGCTTGTTTCAAATCTAAAGGCTCATTTTCATTAGCAAGCAATGAAGCAATTTGATATGTCACTTCTTCAATATCATTTCTTTCTTTTGCAACATATAAATTAATAGATGATTTGTATGTAATAACCGCAAATATGGTAAAGACGACAAAGAAAAAGAAAGAACTAGCGAAAGTCCACTTCAATGTTAACGAAGGTCTTCTTAGTTCTTCAAGTCGACGCTCGTCCTTTAGAGGACTTCTCATGAGCGCATCACATATCCTGTTCCACGAACGGTTTGAATATAACTTTCATCCCCAGGAACATCAATTTTATTTCTCAAGTATCGAATGTATACATCAACAACATTCGTCTCAACTTCTGTTTCATAACCCCAAACTTTATTCAACAGAACATCTCTCGCTAATACTACGTTGATATTTTCCATTAATGTTAATAGTAGTTCATACTCGCGTTTGGTTAACTCAATCATCTCTGAGCCACGACGTACCACTCGATTTTCTTTTTCAATCGTCAAATCACGATAAGTTAAAGTTGTTTGCTTAATAACATTCTTATCACCTTCAATATCAATTCGGCGTAATAATGCACGTAAACGAGCTAATAATTCTTCAATCGCAAATGGTTTGACAATATAGTCATCCGCACCATGATCTAAACCTGAAACACGATCAATCACTGAATCGCGCGCGGTCATCATGATAATTGGCGTATTCTTTGTTTGACGAATACGTCGACAAACTTCTAATCCATTTAATTCTGGTAACATTAAATCTAATAAAATTGCATCCCACTCTTTATTCAGTGCAGCATCTAAACCAGTCCGACCATTATAATGAACCTCCGTAAAATAGCCTTCATGTTTTAACTCTAAATCAACAAAGCGTGCTAAATTTTTCTCATCCTCAATAATCAAAATATTCCCCATAGTGTACCCATCCTATTCTAATGTCATTAATAACTCTCATATTATTATGATTTTACCATGGAAAGCCAAATTAAAAAAGAGATTCGTGTAAACAAGGCTGTTTACATGAATCTCTTTGAAAAAAAGACGATTATTATTTTTCGTCATACCAAGAATAGTGGAAGATTCCTTCACGATCCGTACGCTCATAAGTATGAGCTCCGAAATAATCGCGCTGTGCTTGGATCAAGTTTGCTGGTAAACGATCTGAGCGATAAGAATCGAAGTAAGCGATCGCTGAAGAGAATGTTGGAACTGGCACGCCTGATTGTACCGCCAAAGCGACCACATCACGAACTGCTTGTTGATAATTAGCAGTAATATCGCTGAAGTACTCATCTAATAACAAATTGGCAATATCATTGTCTTTTTCATAAGCGTCGGTAATTTTTTGTAAGAAACGCGCACGGATGATACATCCTTCACGCCAAATTTTTGCAATCTCACCAAATGGCAAATCCCAATTGTGTTCTTTGGAAGCTGAACGTAATTGAGCGAACCCTTGTGCATAACTCATAATCTTACTAAAATACAACGCTTGACGAATTTTTTCAACAAGTTCTGCTTTATCACCTGTATATGGTGTAACTTCTGGTTTCGGTAAAACTTGACTTGCAGCTACACGTTCTTCTTTATAAGCAGAAATATAACGAGCAAATACAGATTCAGTAATTAATGGTAACGGCACACCTAGGTCTAAAGCACTTTGACTTGTCCATTTCCCAGTTCCCTTATTACCCGCAGCATCTAAAATCACATCGACAACCGGTTTACCAGTGCCAAGGTCATCTTTGCGCGTCAAGATGTCGGCAGTAATTTCAATTAAGAAACTATCTAATTCGCCTTCGTTCCACTCTT
The DNA here is from genome assembly GCA_019116505.1 of Candidatus Enterococcus avicola. Classification (GTDB taxonomy): domain Bacteria; phylum Bacillota; class Bacilli; order Lactobacillales; family Enterococcaceae; genus Enterococcus_I; species Enterococcus_I eurekensis. The sequence goes on from DXBN01000211.1 coordinate 3,683, forward strand.
TAAAGATATCTGCCATTTCATCAACAGATAAGCCTAAAATGTTTTGCATTAAATCATATGATTCTGCAATTAATTGCATATCACCGTATTCAATCCCATTATGGACCATTTTCACGTAATGTCCGGCACCATCTGCACCAATATATGTGACACATGGTGTCCCATCTTCTGCTTTAGCTGAAATTTGTTCTAAAATTGGTGCAACTAATTCGTAAGCTTCTTTTTGTCCACCAGGCATAATTGAAGGACCTTTTAATGCACCTTCTTCACCACCGGAAACACCCGCTCCAATAAAATTAATTCCTGAGTTGGCTAATTCATTATTACGACGAATCGTATCTTCAAAGAAAGTATTCCCACCGTCAATTAAAATATCACCTTTATCTAAGTGCGGTAACAACGATTGGATTGTTGCATCCGTTCCATGTCCAGCTTGAACCATCATTACAATACGGCGAGGTTTTTCAATCGAATCAATAAACTCTTCAACTGTATATGTTCCTAATAAATTCTTATCTGGGTTTTCAGCAAGTACTTCCTCTGTTTTTGAACCCGTCCGATTATATAGAGCAACAGAATAACCTCGACTCTCGATATTCAAGGCTAAGTTTCTCCCCATTACTGCCATTCCGACAACACCAATTTGCTGTTTTGTCATTTTCGTTCCTCCTGCTCAATAATTTAGATATTTTTTACTATAAGTCATTATAGCGCAAAAATGACGGTAATCAAACTATTGCTTTCAAAACAATCCAGTTTTGACAAAAAAATAAACCTTAGGCTCCATGGTTAGCCTAAGGTTTGATATCACTCTTTCTCAAAAAAGGTGATTATGCTTTTGCTGAAACGTCTTTACCATTGTAATGTCCACAGTTGCCACATACGTGATGGTTTTTTCTCATTTCGCCACAGTTTGGGCATTCGCTCATACCGTTAATTGATAATTTATAGTGTGTGCGACGTTTTGCTTTCTTCGCTTTCGAAGTTTTACGAGCTGGTACTGCCATTTGCTACACCTCCTTGTTAATGAAAACAACCAAACGGCTGCAATTTATTCCAATCTTACGCGTTATCCTCTTGCTCTTTAAAAAGAGAAGATAGTTTTGCAAGACGAGGATCGACTTGATTTTTGTCTTGCGATTCTTTCATTTCTAAATACTGATCTTCAGAAATGACAGTCCATTCATTACCACTTGGATATCGTTCTGACTGTTTTTCTTCTTCCGTCAATACTTGTAATGGAATCTCAAGCAAAATATTATCGGCAACAGATTCACTTAAATCAAGTGTTTGCGTTTCTAAAAGAAGAATCTCTTCTTCCTTTAATAAATCTTTCTGTTGTTGATATTGCTCGGCTGTCATGAATACTTCATCGACGGTAAATTTCATTGGGACCTCAACTGGTTCAAGTGAACGCGTTGAAGGAAGTGTAATAACGGTATCGACTGCATAGTGTAAAAGATATTCTTTTGGACTAACAGTAATCAAGCCATTGACTTGAACTGGACGAATCGCAATAATTTCTTTTTCCCGACTAATTAACTCACTTTCAAGATCTAATCTTTCTTGAAACACCAATGGTTCTTCTTGGTACTTTCTTAATTCTAATAAAGACCATTTCATTTTCATCACCCCTAAGCAACAAAAGCTATTATACAGTCCCCATTTTCCTTTGTCAATGAAATTTTCTTGACACCTCGAACGGTCGTTTTTTCATTGGAAAAAATCAATAAAAACGATGATTTTTAGCAAACTTAATTACTTTTCGGACATTTAAACAACTATTTTGTTTCAGACTATGAATTGTTAAGTAATATTCAATCAAAAGGGACTAGACGACGCGTCGCCAGTCCCTTTTGTCTTTATCATTAAACGATTAGATTGCTGTCGCTTCTCCACGGTAAATAATACCACGACGAGAGTCAACCGTTACTAATTCACCATCTTCGATAATTGTTGTTGCATCTTTCGCACCAACAACAACTGGTAAATCTTTCGCAATACCAACAACGGCAGCGTGAGAGGTTAAACCACCATCTTCAACAACTAATGCTGCTGCTTTTTCGATCGCTGGTAAGTAATCCTTATCGGTAGTTGGAACGACTAAGACCATACCTTCTTTGGCTTTAGCAATCGCTTCTTCAGCATTCTTAGCTACAACAGCATTTGCGACAATAGTGCGTCCGCCAACACCTTGAGCTTCGATTAAACGAGAACCAATTAATTGGATCTTCATTACGTTTGTTGTTCCTCGTTCACCAACTGGAACACCAGCGGTAATTAAGATTAAATCACCTTCCGCTGCAAAACCTAACTCAACTGCTTTTTTAGAAGCTAAATCGAACATTTCATCCGTTGTTGAAGGTTTTTCCGCAACTGTAGGATGAACACCCCAGTTTAATGTCAAGCTACGTTTTGTACGCTCGTCAAATGTAACAGCCAGAATATTCGCATCTGGACGGTATTTAGAAATCATTTTCGCTGTATAACCAGATTCAGTTGCAGCTACGATACATTTAACGCCTAAATTTTTTGCTGCACGTGCAACTGCTAAACCAATTGTTTCAGTCACATCAGCCTTATCAAATTGATTGATTTGGTAGCTACCTAATTTTAGCATTGAACGTTCTGCTTCTTTATCAATACGAGCCATTGTTGCAACGGCTTCTACTGGGTATGAACCATTTGCAGATTCACCAGAAAGCATTGTTGCATCTGTACCGTCAAAGATTGCATTTGCCACGTCAGACGCTTCTGCGCGTGTTGGACGAGGGTTTTGTTGCATAGATTCTAACATTTGAGTTGCTGTAATTACGGCTTTACCAGCAGCATTACATTTTTTGATGATATCTTTTTGAACCATCGGTACGAATTCAGCAGGGATTTCCACACCTAAGTCACCACGGGCAACCATGATACCGTCAGAAACTTTAATAATTTCTTCGATGTTATCGATGCCTTCTTGTGATTCGATCTTAGAAATGATTTGAACATGGTTCATATCCATTTCTTCTAAAATTTCACGAATTTCTAAAACGTCTTGAGCTTTACGAACAAAACTTGCAGCAATGAAGTCAATGTCATTTTCTAAACCAAAACGAATATCTGCTGCATCTTTTTCTGTGATTCCTGGTAAACTAATCGAAATACCCGGCGCATTCACACCTTTACGTGATCCTAATAAACCAGCGTTTAAAACTTTTGTTACTAATTCACGATTCGCATCATCTTTTTCGATAATTTCCATATCAATTAAACCATCATCAAATAAAATATGTCCACCAACGTGAGCATCATCATATAAACCTGGGTAAGTTACAGCAATTTTTTCTTTTGTACCCTCTAATTGATCGTCCATGGAAATACGAACGATGTCGCCAATTTCAAAAGCAATTTTACCATTTTCAGTTCCTTGAACAGTTGTACGGATTTCCGCACCTTTTGTATCTAACAAGATACCAACTGTTTGACCTGTTATTGCTACTGCTTCACGAACTAAATTCATACGAGCTAATTGCTCTTCATGGTCACCATGAGAGAAGTTAAAACGAAAAATATTTGCTCCTGATTCAATTAATTGAGTGATAATTTCTACGGAGTTACTTGCTGGACCTAATGTACTAACAATTTTTGTTTTTTTCATGAAAAATACCCCAATTCATTTATTTTTAAATAGCTTAACGCTTTTAAATTCGTAAAAAAATTAAAACGAGATTTCTTTATTTAACTCATACAAAGATAGATCAGGATGGTGTTTGCCATTTTCTAAAGTGTCAACAATATCTGCTGCTACCACTTTATTTTCTAGCATACCGATACAAAGGCCGCCCTTACCTTCTAATAGTAAATCGACAGCGTATCCACCAAATTTACTTGCAAGCACACGATCTCGTGCAGTGGGTGATCCGCCACGAACAACGTGTCCTAAAATAGATACACGCGCGTGAAAATCGCCATATTCTGAAAGTTTTTCGGCAAATTCGTTTCCACCCATAACACCTTCAGCTAAAATAATTAAGCAATGTTTTTTACCTCGATCGCGGCCCTCACGAATACTTTTCGCGACTGATTCCATATCAAAATCATGTTCTGGAATAATAATATCATCCGCTCCACCAGCGACACCAGCCCAAAGAGCGATATCACCTGCATCACGACCCATAACTTCAATTACGAAAGTACGTACATGAGAAGTCGCTGTATCACGAATACGGTCTAATGACTCCAATACAGTGTTAATTGCCGTATCAAAACCAATGGTGAAATCCGTTCCTGGAATATCATTATCAATCGTTCCTGGAAGCGCGATTGCTGGAAAGCCATGTTTCGTTAACGCCATCGCTCCATGATAGGAACCATCGCCACCGATTACGACTAAACCATCAATTTCAAATTTTTTCAGTTGTTCAATACCTTTTAATTGCCCCTCTTGAGTTGCAAATTCTGGGTAACGCGCAGAATATAAAAATGTTCCGCCACGTTGAATTTTATCACCAACGTCTGCAATTTCCAAACGTCGAATATCACCCGCTACTAAGCCAGCAAATCCGTAATTAATCCCAAATACTTCTAGGCCATTATAAATCGCTTTACGTGTGACAGCGCGGATTGCAGCGTTCATGCCGGGTGCATCTCCACCACTTGTCAAAATACCAATGCGTTTCATACTGTAATTCACCTCATTAATTATTATTTGTTTTATTAAGTTGGTAGTATCTCTTAAGTACTTTTTAAGCTTTACCCACAGCTTGCATTTTACCATTAATCAAGTAAAAAGTCTTGGATTATCGTAAAAAAAAACAAAAAGCGAGATACTCATGTGCAAATTTACTGAAAACTATCGAACAACTATATTACCTTTGCCGAAAAGCGACATTAACTCCATAAAGACATCCTCATTGTCCACTAGCCAATTGTTCGAATCGACTAATACTTTTTTACCATTTTCAACATAATATAAGACAATTGGTAGCTGGCCAGGATGCTTTTGAATAATTTGACGAAAAGCTTGCCAAACTTCAGATTGATTTTTTTCAGCCAAAACTTTGATAAAATAAGTTTTATCCGAAATGCTCTCTTCCACTTGCTCAGCTAACTCTACAACGTTTGGTAAAATTTGCAATTGATTATTAAATCGATTTCTTTTAGCTTTACCTTCAATATAGAGAACTTTATTTTGTTCAATTACTTTTCTTAGTTGGCGATAGTTTTCTGGAAAGATTGTAACGCTGCTCTCACCGCTTTCGTCATCACCTTCTAAAATTGCCATTGCTTCACCCTTTTTTGTACGAATTTCTTTAACGTTTTTAACATAAAACAAGATTGTCACATGCTGATTTTCATTCATCTCAGCAATTGAATCAATTTTCTTTCGTTTAAAGATTTTATCAAACTGGCGATTTGGATGGCCTGATAAATACATTCCTAAATATTCTTCTTCGAACGCTAAACGTTCAATTAATTGATATTCCGGAATTGTTCGTTCTTTTAACTCAAACATTGAAAGCAACTCTAAACTGCCTCCACTAAACAAAATACTTTGAATTTTATCTTCTAATTGCGAAAACAGGTGATGGCGATTTCCTTGAAGTTCGTCGAAAGCACCCACTAAAATTAATGGTTTTAAATAGTCTTGTTTTAATAATTTACTGTTGCGCGCATTCAAACGGTATAGAAATTGTTCAAATGAAGTAAAATAGCCATTTTCACGACGCTCTTCAAGGATTGCTTGGATAAATTCACGGCGCAAACCTTTGATACTGCTAAATCCAAAACGAATCTCTTCTACCGTATGTAAACGAAAACCGTAGTTACTTTGATTGATTGACGGTGGTAAAATAGTGATGTTTTGTTTTTTTGCATCATGCACGTATTCTCGTATTTTTGTCGGTTGACTTTGGACAGATTTTAGTAAGGCTTTATAAAAAGGACCTGGATAATGTGCTTTTAAATACGCCATTTGATAGGCCACAAAGGAGTAAGCAAACGCATGTGAGCGGTTAAAACCATAATTGGCAAATTTTTCAATATAATTGTAGACTTCGTTGGCTTTTGCTAACGTATGACCTTTAGCTTGTGATCCTTCAATAAAGCTTTGACGTTGCGCTTCTAAGATTTCAGCTTTTTTCTTGCTAATTCCTCGTCGCAAAATATCAGCTTGCCCTAATGTATAACCAGCCATTTTCTGTGCGACTTGCATAATTTGCTCTTCATATATAATGACTCCGTTTGTTACTTCTAAAATCGGACGAAACGATTCATCAATGTACTCGGTTTTTTCTATCCCTTTCTTACGACGAACATATGTATCGATATTTTCCATCGGTCCTGGTCGATACAAGGCATTCACTGCCGCAATTTCTTCGATATTATCCGGTTCAACTTTTTGTAAAACTTTGCGAATACCTGCTGATTCAAATTGAAAGACACCTGATGTATCCCCCTTTTTAAACAACTCCAATGTTTTGCAATCATCCAAGGGCACTTTTTTAATAATTAGTTCTTCACGTTGCAACGTGCGGATCCCCTTTAAAGCGTCATCGATAATACTTAAGTTACGTAAACCTAAAAAGTCCATTTTCAATAATCCAAGTTTTTCGACATCAATCATCGTAAATTGGGTTAGCCATGACTCTGATTGTCCGGCTTGTAATGGGACTAAATCAATCAAATTTTGATCGGCAATCACAACACCAGCTGCATGGGTTGAAATATGTCGTGGCAGCCCTTCTAAAACTTTTGCCACTTGAAACATTTTTTGATAGCGTTCATTTGTTTGTACGAGCGTTTGCAAACTTTTCGATTGGTCGTATGCTTGTTGCAAGGTAATCCCTAAACCTTTTGGCACTGCTTTTGACCAACGATTACCTTCGCTTTGAGAGATACCAAATACACGACCGACGTCTCGTAAAACCATTTTAGCTGCCATTGTTCCAAATGTTCCAATTTGTGCTACATGGGCCTGTCCGTATTTTTCACGCACATAGGCTAACATTTCTTCTCTGCGATTATCTGGAAAATCCAGATCAATATCGGGCATCGTTTTTCTTTCAGGATTTAAAAACCGTTCAAATAAAAGGTGATAGTGAATCGGATCCACATCGGTAATCGATAAAACATAAGCCACTAAAGAACCCGCCGCCGATCCCCGTCCAGCCCCCGTCACAATCTTACTTTCGTGGGCAAAACGCATGACGTCCCACACGATTAAAAAATAATCGTCAAAACCCATTTCATGAATAATTTTTAACTCGTAAAGCAAACGATCTTCGTATTCGGTTGTATATTCTGGAACACGCTCGGCTAACGTCTTAAAACACAACTCTTTTAAGTAAGCATCGGGTGTGCCCGTTTCTAGTGGGAATTGCGGTAACAATCGTTGATGTAGCTCAAGTGTTGCATCGCAAGTTTCCGCCACATATTTGGCACCTGCCAAAGCATCTTCGTAATCGTTTGTGAGAAACCATTGTTCAAACTCGGCTTCTGAGACGAGATAATATTCTGCTTGAAAATCAAAAATTTCTGTCCGTAAATCATCAATTTTGGTTCCTTCTTTAATGTGTTTTGCAACACGCACTGCGAAGCTATCTTCAGCAACCAACGACGTTACAGGATGATAAGCAAAGGGTTTTAACCTTTTTTGTCGATACAACTGAATCTTCTCAGCAGAAATCCCTTTGTTATAAGGCACGCCAAAATACAATCCTTCCGAATCGATTTGTCGTTGCCATTGATCGATGACGGTTTCTGTCAAAGATTCCTGTTCGTTTTCATGGTCAGGGAACATATAAAAAAGTTCAGAACTTTTTGGAAAATCGCTAATAAATAGCTTTTCCCCCATTTCATGCCGAGTAGATAACGCCATTAATTGTTTTACTCCTTGGTTGCTTTTCGCAAACAAATAAACCGGTAAGGAAAGTCCTTCATCTTCTGTGCAATACATTAAATGCAAACCAATAATCGGTTTCATTTGTTCTTTTTGACATTGTTCTATAAATTCAAGTACACCTGAAAGATTTCCACGATCTGTAATACCCAAATGGCTGTAGCCAAGTGCTTTGGCTTTTTTTATATATTGAGGAATTTTAACGATACTTTGTAAGAGTGAAAATGCGGTAATCGTCGTAAGTTGTGGACTGTTCATCGTTTCCTCCTTTAGTTTAATTTAGTAATTAACACTTCTTTTCACAATCAATCTTCTCTAATCAACAAAATTATGCTAAAATAAAGAGACTTAAGCGATTCAATGAAAGAAGGTGCGCTAATGCGCTATATCATGACAATGTTTTGGGCGTTTGCCCTTGGACAAGTCGTTGGTTTTTTAGGTGGAGCTTTAAGTAGCCAACCTTACGACTTCGTACTAACGACAATTTTTTCTTTGATTTGTGGAGTACTAGTTATTATCTTAGGTACCATCTTTACACCTAAAAAAACACAAAATTAAGAAATATTATAAATAAAAAAGGAGTTTTGACAATCGTCATTGCTCCTTTTTTATTTGCTCGCTTACTCGTTTAATTGATGCTACTTTTACGAAGATCAAAGCGGAAATTAAAGAGCGAAATAAAAAGATTCAACACGACAAAACCGCTCGTTGCAAAAAACACAGCTGGATAGCCAAAACCTTGAGCCACACCGGAACCAATCATCGGACCTAAAACTTGCCCAAAACTGTTAAACATTTGGTTGTAACTAAAAATACGGCTAACGCCTTCTGGTGGTGTAATTTTACTAATTAACGTATTAATTGAAGGCATTAAGGCTCCAGTTGAAAAACCTAATAAAAAGCGTAGGGCGCCCAATTGCCAAGGTGCTGTTACAAAGCCCATTGGTACGAAACACATAAATGAGAAGACTAAGCCTAATAATAAAATTTTATGATTGCCAATTCGATCCCCTAGACGACCTAAAAATGGCGAGGAAATTAGCGCTGAAACACCTGCAATCGAAACAATCAGGCCACTAACGAACAAGACATTTCCCGTATTGATGCCTAAATCACGAATATATAAGGTAAGGATTGGACTAATACTGGTCATCCCTAGTTGTAAAATAAGCGTTGTGAAAAATAGACCAATTAAAACACCTCGTCGATTAATCTTTCCAAAAATTTCTTTAATTGGAATAACATCGGATTTTGGCACCGGCTCGAAGTTTTCTTTCACCAAAAAGATTGTTAAAAGCAGCGTCATCGCTAGAATAATTCCAGTAATAATAAATACATTTTGCATGCCTAGCCATTCAGCTAGCAAACCACCCATTAACGGACCAATCAAGCTACCGGCAATTGAACCAGTCGCAAGTGTTCCTAATGCCCAACCACTTTTCTCACGTGGTGCCTGATAGGCAATTAAAGCCGTTGCGTTAGGAATATATCCTGATAAAACACCCGTTAAAAAACGCATAAACAATAGCCAATAAACGTTTGGAACAAATGCTAAAGCACCCATCGTAAACGTCATTCCAGCTGCTGCTCGAATCATCATCAAACGTCGCCCTTTACGATCGGCTAAACTTCCCCAAATTGGTGCAACTAAAGCCGAGGCAAGTGCGGTAATCGAAATCGATAGTCCTGCAAACAAATTGATTTGACTAGCTGGTGCCCCCAACTCTTCAATGTATAAAGGAATAAAAGGCATCACCAAACTAAAACTGGCACCAGTAAAGAAACATCCTATCCAAGAAATATATAAGTTACGTTTCCAATTAATCTTCATTTGAATCCTCTCTTTCCCTATAACTATAGCGCATTTTAAATAAAAAAACCAATCAAAAAAAGAAACGAGTCCCGCTTAAAAAGCGATCTTCGTTTCTTTTGTGTAATTATTTTTAGCCAAGGAAAGCTAAAATAATAAAGTTTAAAATGAATAGTAAATTGACAACCCATAAAACTGGAGAGATTTCTTTCACTTTTCCTTTAACGACTTTAACAATTGCATAGAAAATAAATCCTGCAGCAATTCCGTAAGAGATACTATATGCTAAGCCCATAAAGATTGAAGCAAAGAAGGCTGGAACCGCATCTTCTAATGAAGTCCAGTTAATATCTTTAAATGAAGCCATCATCATCACACCCACTAAAATTAAAGCTGGCGCTGTCGCTTGTGCTGGAACAACGGCAATTAGCGGTGAAAAGAAACTACTTAATAGGAAGAAAACTGCAACAACCACAGATGTTAAACCTGTACGACCACCCGCACCAATTCCGGCTGCTGACTCGACAAAAGTTGTTGTGTTTGATGTTCCAAAGATCGCACCGATTGATGTTGCAACTGCATCGGCAAACAAAGCACGGTCCATTTTTGTATTAAAACCTTTGCTGTCTTCTAACGCTTCTTCATCTTCTTTTGTGAAAATACCAGTACGACGACCTGTCCCGATAAATGTACCAATAGTATCAAAAGTATCAGATAAACTAAACGCAATGATTGTCATTAAGACTTGAGGAATTTTTGCTGCATCTGAGAACAATGATTGCATTCCCTCTGGACCAAAAGCAGCCCCAAATGTTATTTTTAACTCAGAAAACGAATTGCTTAATGAATTAGCTTTCCAATCAATTGCTCCTAAATCAACCACTCCCATTAAAACACCAATAACAGTTGTACCAATAATTCCAATTAAAATCGCACCGCGAACATTCATAACGACTAAAATTGTCATCAAAACTAAACCAATCACGGATAATAAAATAGCTGGATTATTGAAGTTTGCTAATGCTGGAACAATACCACCATTGATATTTACGTTAACTGCCTCACCATTTTCAACCACAGATCCTGTAATATCTGGAGCACTTGCAGAGAAATTGATTAAATTGGCGTTTTTAATCCCAACATAAGCGACGAAAATACCAATCCCGCCACCAATGGCATTTTGTAAACCTTCTGGAATGGCACGAATAATTAACTTACGAATTTTTGTTACCGTAATAAAAATATTAATAAGACCACAAATGAAGACCATAGCTAAGGCTTCTTGCCACGAGTAACCTAGACCAAAGACAACCGTAAATGTAAAGAACGCGTTTAGCCCCATACCTGGTGCTTGTGCGTAAGGAACATTGGCAAACAATCCCATAATCAATGTACCAATAACAGATGCAATAATCGTTGCTAAGAAAACCGCTTGAAATGGCATTCCTGAAGCTGACAAAATTGCTGGGTTGACGAATAAAATATAACTCATTGCAAAGAAAGTTGTCGCACCTGCAACGACTTCAGTTGAAATACTCGTCTTGTTCTCCTTCAATTTAAAAAACTTTTCCATGAAAAATTCACTCCTACTTTTTGTTTTAGACTATTTTAAAAAAACGGCTGATTTGTATCACCATTCAAGAGTATAGTGCCCATTTTTCTTTTTTTCAACAGAATGCTAACAAATAATCGAAAATTATTCATTAATGTTCGTGTTTATCTAACTTTGACAGATCTCCTCATGTCAACAACAAACAGCCTCCTTGTGAAAATAAGAAATTATGTTAGAATAAGGCTGTAAGTCAAGCTTTCAAGAAATTTTCATAGATAAACAATTAAATGCAAGGAGAACGATATGACAAAAAAATTAATCGCAATTGATCTAGATGGTACGACTTTAAATAGCCAATCACTAATTAGTCCAAGAACGGCAGAAGTCTTGAATAAAGCAACTGCTGCTGGACATTATGTGAGTATCGCCACTGGCCGCCCATTTCGAATGAGTGACCATTTTTATCAACAACTAAAACTTGAGACCCCAATGGTTAACTTTAATGGTGGCTTAGTACATAAACCTCGTCAAACTTGGGAATATGAACGTGAAATTTCGCTTAGCAAAGAAATCGCATTTGAAATTCTTGCTCAAAAAGAAGCACTAAATCTTGATTTTGTCGCTGCCGAAAACCGCGAAACTTTTTATATTGATACTTTAGAGCAATTCGAAGGCATGTTTTTTGCCTCAGAGAATGTTTCTGAAGCCAACCTATTACGCAATTTGACCTCAAATCCAACGTCTTTACTGATTAAAACGAAGCATGAATTTGCAGCAAACGTTGCCTCTTCATTACAATCACAATTTGACAACGAAATTGATGTTCGCACCTGGGGTGGACCGAACGCTATTTTAGAAATTGTCCCTAAAGGGGTCCAAAAAGCGATGGCTGTTTCTGTGATTGCGGATTCACTAAAAATTAAAACAAAAGACGTGGTTGCTTTTGGTGATGAGCATAACGACTTAGAACTTTTACAATATGCGGGCTGGGGCGTAGCAATGAAAAATGGTACAGAACAATTAAAAGGCGTGGCCAATGATGTTACTACTCAAAATAATAATGAAGATGGCTTAGCGAATTACTTAGAAAAATACTTATCACTCTAACAAAAAAACTGTTTACGCCTTTTTCTTTTGGCATAAACAGTTTTATTTTTTATTTTCTGACCAAAATAATACCTTCAATTGCATGCTGAATAATTTCAATAATTTGTTGACGACTTGGTTGTAAAATTCCTGAAGTCATCAACGAGGCTACACCTGTAATGGTAATCCATGTTCCATCATGTAAAGCGGAAATATCCTCTTCGGTTAAATCGTTGTATGAAGTGTCTTCTCTAATCGCTGTTTTAAAATGTTCGTAAGACGTCTCATACATCTGCTTACCTCCACCGTATTCATCTACAAATAAAGATATAAATAGTTTCGGTTTCTTTTGAGAGAAGTCAATGTAGTTGATACAAATATCGACTAATTTGTCACCTGTGTGTTCTTGTACAAAAATACTTTGTTTTAGCTCGGTAAAAATGTCCTCAATTAATGTGGTCTTTAAATCTTGCATATTCTCAAACTCAAGGTAAATCGGTTGTGTGGAAACTCCCATCTTCTTAGCTACATTGCGCGCGGTAAAGTTCGTAAAACCTTCTTTTTCAACTAACTCATAGGCAGCCTTCAAAATATAATCTTTCGTATAAACTTTGCGTCTCATAATAACCCTCCCAGACCGAAATTATTTACTAATGTTATTTTAACTTAAATAACATCAAATTAAAAGTATTTTAATTATAGAAGTTCGGTCTGCTGTTATTTTTAACAAGCCACTGACCTTTTATAGTCACTTTTCCTCTTGCCGGTCCCCTTTTAAAATAGTACACTATCCATATTTAGGAGAAAATCCTTCCTTTACTTAAATATTTTTAAGGAGCCTGACAAATGAATTCCGAACATTTACTACTAGAAACTTGCCTGCTGGCTGGGAAAATTATGATGGAAAGTGGTTCTGAAGTTTATCGAGTAGAAGATACGATGAACCGAATTGCCAATAGTTGTGGTCGAACCGACAGTGTGAGCTATGTTACGGCAACCGGTATTTTTATCAGTTTAAAAAACAGCCATCATACACAAATTGAAAATGTTGGTGAACGTTCAAATAACTTAGAAAAAGTTGTCGCCGTGAATCAATTATCTCGTGATTTTGCAGCACATAAGATTACTTTGTCTGAATTATGCACCGCTTTAAAAAAAGTTGATCAAAAAGTTCACCAATTCCCTTTTTGGCTACAAATTGTTTGTGCCGGAATTACGAGTAGCACGTTAATGCTGATTTTCAATGGGACTTGGATGGATTTTATCGCTACGTTCTTAATTGGCTGTCTTGGCTTTTTACTAAAGACGTATGCACATGACTTCTTAAAGGTCGCTTATCTAGATTATTTTATTGCAGCATTTGGAATTGGCTTTTTTGCCATTCTAGCCGTCCATTGGCAATTGGCTTTTTCAGTTGACAATATTATTATTGGTTCTGTCATGCCACTTGTTCCAGGCGTTGCTATTACCAATTCTTTTCGTGATATTTTAGCGAGTCACATGATCAGCGGACTCGTACGTGGGACAGAAGCAATTATCATCGCCATTGCAATTGGCGTTGGAATTGCGACAGCTCTGATTACTATGGGGGGAATTTTATAATGTTGCTCATTCATTTTTTATTTAGTTTTATGAGTACTGTCTCATTCGGTGTACTAACGAACGTCCCACGGCGAACGTTATTGGCGAGTGGTCTTATCGGCAATCTTGGCTGGATGGTCTATTTTTTAATGCGTGAGGCAGATTACCCACTAGGTTTTTCAAATTTTATAGCAGCTTTTTTAATCGGTTGTCTGAGCATCTTTTTTTCACGCTTGAAGAAAATCCCTATGCTCGTTTTTATTGTTCCAAGTCTCGTTCCACTGGTGCCTGGAGGGCCCGCTTATCTAGCAGTTCGTGAAATCGTCATTGGCGATGGCGATAAAGGTCTTTACTATATGTTGATTGTGGCCGTTACGGCTGGAGCAATAGCTGGTGGTTTTGTGATGACAACATTGGTTGAAAAAATCGTTGCTCGTTTTCAAAAAGTTTAATCAAATTAATAAGAATGATTAAATCGGTCCTTAGACGTATGACTTTTGGAACACTAACGGATATAATATCATCAAATGAAACAAAAAGGAGTTTTTATAATGAGTGCTGCAACTTCCAGACGGATTATTAATTTCATATCTTTGATTGGAATGGCCTTTTCGGTTGCTTTAACCGTCTATTTCTTTTCAATCGGACTCTTCGACGATCTCAACGCTCTGCAAAGTATTGTTGGCGATAAAATAATATTAGGTCCTATTATCTTTATTTTAATCCAAATTTTACAAGTCGTTGTGCCCGTTATTCCTGGAGGCGTTTCTACAGCAGCGGGTGTCTTATTATTTGGTCCGGTAGCCGGGTTCTTCTATAACTATATCGGTATTGTGATTGGTTCCATTATCGTTTTCTTACTTGGTCGCCAATACGGTAAACCGTTTGTTTTAAGTTTAATTAATGAAAAAACGTATGATAAATACATTACTTGGTTCGATAACCAAGGACGTTTTAATAAGCTTTTTGCAATAGCAATCTTTTTCCCTTTTGCACCGGATGATGCACTTTGTTTAATTGCGGGCTTAACCAATATGTCTTTAAAAACTTTTTCTTGGATTATCCTACTAGGAAAACCAGCCTCCATTTTTGTTTATAGTATGGCGCTCGTCTACGGAACAAATCTTATTAGTCAATTTATATAAAAGTCACATCGACCGTTAAACTGTCACCCATCTTGATAAAAGATAGGTTGCAATTTAATGGTCTTTATTTAATAATAAGAGTATCAACTTTTGGAGGTGTATCATTGAATTTTTTAACACGTTACAAAAATACTATAGTACCAGGTCTACTATTGTCCATTCTAGTAGCCGCCTTGGCTAAGTTCTCCGCTATTTTTTTGCCACAATTAGGTGGGGCGACACTCGCTATTTTATTCGGAATTTTTCTAGGAAATACCGTTTTTAAGCAATCATTACTACAAAAAGGAACAAAGTTTGCCGAAAGTCGTTTATTAGAAGTTTCTGTCGTTTTACTAGGAATGACCGTTACCTTTCAAACAATTGCTGAAATGGGGATTCGCGGATTACTTTATATTTTATTTATTATGACTGGTACGATTTTCTTCACTTATAAAATCGGTCAACGGATTGGTTTTAACCAAACAACTTCGTTACTAATGGCTGGCGGCAATGCCGTTTGTGGTTCTTCGGCGATTGCATCGATCGCCCCTTGTATTCATGCCAAAGAAGAAGAAAAAGGTCAAATCATTACTTTAGTTAATTTACTTGGGACGGTAATGATGTTAACTTTGCCCTTTATCGGTCGTGGACTTTTTGGTGATGATACTTTAGCAATCAGTGCGCTCCTCGGTGGTACGTTACAATCGGTTGGACAAGTAGTTGCCGGTGCTAGTTTACTGAGCGAAGAAATTGTCCAATATGCGATGCTGTTTAAAATTATGCGTATTATGTGTTTAACGTTAGTCGTTTATTTTTTCACTAAAATTGCTGCACCTTCAACGACGGAACAAACCACAGCCACACAAAAAAAGAAATTCCCACTCCCATGGTATTTAGTCGGATTTTTAATTTTGTGTTGCTTAAATAGCCTACTACCTATTCCAAGTTGGGTTTCAGAAAATGTTAAATTGATTAGTAACTGGCTAGAAACAACTGCTTTGGCTGCGATTGGCTTACGCTTAGATTTGATGCGTTTCTTACAAGAAGGGCCACGATTTATTTTATATGGAACTTCCGTCGGTCTCTTCCAAACAATAGCTGCACTTATTTTAATTTTCATCTTATTCTAAACCAAAAATCACCTTTCTTCATTCACTATTATAGTAAATGAGAAAGGTGATTTTATTTATGATTTATAGGCGTTCGTTTAATTCTTTTGCTAACTCTTCAAAACCTGGTTTGCCAAGTAAGGCGAACATATTTTTCTTGTATTCTTCTACTCCTGGTTGGTCAAATGGGTTAACACCATTTAAGTAACCTGAAATACCTACGGCAATTTCAAAGAAGTAGACTAAGTAACCTAATGTATAAGCATCCATTTTAGGTAATTTCACTAAGAAGTTTGGTACATCGCCATCAGTATGCGCAAGTAATGTTCCTTCAAAAGCTTTTGTGTTAACGAAATCAACATCTTTACCTTCTAAGTAACCTAAACCATCAAGATCTGTATCTTGTAATGGAATTGAAACAGATTTACGAGGATTCTCTACTTTTAAGACTGTTTCAAAGACGTTACGTGTACCGTCTTGAATTGTTTGACCTACTGAATGTAAATCTGTTGAGAAGTTCGCACTTGAAGGATAAATTCCTTTTTGGTCTTTTCCTTCAGATTCACCAAATAATTGTTTCCACCATTCGGAGAAATATTGCATGCCAGGTTCGTAGTTAACTAAGATTTCAATCGCTTTACCTTTACGGTATAAAATATTACGTAAAGCAGCGTATTGGTATGCTTGGTTTTGTGTTAAATCAGGATTTGAGTATTCTGCTTGGGCATCTGCTGCACCTGACATTAAAGCGTCGATATCTGCACCGCTTACCGCAATTGGTAATAAACCTACAGGTGTTAAGACAGTAAAACGACCGCCAACATCATCGGGAATGACAAAAGTTTCCCAGTTTGCTGCATCCGCTTCAACTTTAACGGCACCTTTTTCACGGTCTGTTGTCGCATAAATACGTTTGTTTGCTTCTTCTTGACCATATTTTTTAATTAATAATTCTTTGAAGACACGAAAAGCAATCGCAGGCTCAGTTGTTGTTCCTGATTTTGAGATTACGTTAACAGAGAAATCACGGTCGCCAATTAACTCAATTAAATCAGCTAAATAAGTTGATGAAATCGAATTACCAGCAAATACGATTTGCGGTGTTTTACGAGCTTCTTTTGGTAAAACGTTATAGAATGAGTGTTGTAAAAATTCAATTGCTGCACGTGCACCCAAGTATGAACCTCCAATACCAATGACAACTAATACTTCTGAATCAGATTGGATTTTCTCGGCTGCTGCTTTAACACGAGCAAATTCTTCTTTGTCATAATTTGTTGGTAAGTCAATCCAGCCAACAAAGTCATTTCCCGGACCTGTTTTTTCACGTAATGCTTTATCAGCAGCGGTTACTTGTGTTTGCATGTATGCTAACTCGTGGTCTCTAATAAATGATGAAACTTTTGAATAATCAAATTTAATATGTGACATGATTATCTCCCTCATTTTTTTATTTTTTCACTACACTACTACTTTACTTTTTTTAAACAAATTTATCAAGTCTAACTTGACTAGACAAGACCTTGAATTAGCATCGCTTCTGCGACTCTTGCAAAGCCAGCAATATTTGCTCCCAACATCAAATTATCTTTTGCACCGTGCTCAATTGCTGTATCGCGACAATTCTGATAAATATGTTTCATAATTCCATCAAGGCGTTCATCTACTTCTTCGGTTTCCCACTGTAAACGTTGAGAGTTTTGACTCATTTCTAAAGCTGAGACAGCAACTCCACCTGCATTGGCTGCTTTTCCTGGACAGTAGTAAACGCCTGCTTCTACAAAACAATCAGCAGCTTCTAATGAACTTGGCATATTCGCCCCTTCAGCAACTACTCGAATACCATTCGCTACTAGACGTTTAGCAGAATCAAGATTAATTTCATTTTGTGTTGCACATGGGAAAGCCAGCTCAGCCTCGACATCAAAATTCCAAACAGAACCTTCAATGTATTGGGCATTCGGACGGACTTTCACATATTCAGTTAAACGTTCACGCCGAACTTCTTTAATCTCTTTTAATAGTTCCAAATCAATACCTGCTTTATCGTAAATAAAACCATTTGAATCCGAGCAAGTAACGGGTTTGGCACCTAATTGATAAAGTTTTTCAATACAGTAAATTGCCACGTTTCCACTACCAGAGACAATTGCCTTTTTATTTTCTAACGTTTCTGATAGATCCGCTAATAAATGCTTAGCAAAATAAACAGCTCCATAACCAGTCGCTTCTTTACGACCTTGGCTGCCCCAAAATTCAAGTGGTTTCCCCGTTAAAACACCTGCATCATATTGTTTAATCCGTTTATACGTCCCAAATAAATAACCAATCTCACGTTTACCAACACCGATGTCTCCAGCTGGAATATCTTGGTTTGGTCCAATGTATTTGGCTAATTCAGTCATAAAGCTTTGACAAAAATGCATAATTTCAGCATCTGACTTACCTTTAGGATCAAAGTCACTGCCACCTTTACCGCCACCAATCGGTAACCCAGTTAAAGCATTTTTAAAAATTTGCTCAAAAGCCAAGAATTTTAAGACACTTAAATTTACAGAAGGGTGAAAACGTAGGCCACCTTTATATGGACCTAAAGCCGAGTTAAATTGAATTCGGTAACCACGATTCACTTGCCAATTGCCATTATCATCCATCCACGGTACGCGGAATTGAATGACGCGCTCAGGTTCGGTAATCAAAGATAAGATGTTATGTTCTTGATATTCCGGATGATTTTCTAGAAAAGGAATGATAGTTGGCAAAAATTCGTCAATCGCCTGTAAAAATTCTGGTTCATGGTTACTTCTTTGATGAATTTTTTCTTGTACTTTTTTAGCGTATTCTGATGCATTTGTCATGAAAATCCCTCCCATATTTGGTAGTATGATTTTATCAGATAATTAGAAAATTTTCATTAATTTGACTGTAAATAATTATAATTTTCAAAAAATTTTCTATAAATCGAATGATTGGAGTGTAATAATGGATAAAAATTATGATGTAATCGTCGTCGGCGGTGGGACAAGTGGCATGATGGCCGCGATTGCCGCAGCCGAAAAAGGTAGCAGAGTTTTGATGATTGAAAAAAACAAACGCTTTGGTAAAAAATTACTGATGACCGGGGGCGGCCGATGTAACGTCACGAATAATCGTGATGTCGATGATTTAATTCGTCACATCCCAGGGAATGGGAAATTTCTATACAGTACTTTTTCACAATTTAATAATTTTGATGTCATGGCCTTTTTTGAAGAAAATGGCGTTGCATTAAAAGAAGAAGATCACGGACGAATGTTCCCCGTTACGAATAAATCAGCAACAATTGTTGGTGCTTTAGTTGAACGAATGCGTGCTTTAAATGTTGAGTTTGCAATGAATACCGTTGTCACGAAACTGATTCACGACGGCAATCAAATGTCCGGTGTCAAAACCGAAACCGGTGATTTCCAAGCCCCTTGCGTCGTTTTAACAACTGGAGGGCGGACTTACCCTTCCACTGGTGCAACTGGCGATGGTTACCGTCTAGCCAAACAAGTTGGGCATCATATCACGCCTTTATATGCGACCGAGTCTGCTTTATTTTCAAACGAGGCCTTTATTACCGATAAAACGCTACAAGGGATTTCCTTACGGGATATTTTACTAACGATTCAAAATGACAAAGGAAAAGTTGTAACTGAACATAAAATGGATTTACTCTTTACCCATTTTGGTATTTCAGGTCCCGCTGCTTTACGATGTTCCTCATTCGTCAACCAATTACTTGAAACACAAGATGAAGTCGCTGCTATTTTAGACTGTTTCCCCGACCTATCAGCCGATGAATTATCTAAAAAATTAGAAACAGCCTTAGCTGATACGAAAAAAACGGTTAAGAACGCTTTAAGCTCCTTCTTACCTGAACGGATGATGACTTTTTATCTTGAACGCTTAGGAATTAGTGAACTCCCAAGTAATCAACTAACTGACGACCAAAAGCAAGCATTGGTTGCCATTTTGAAACATTTTACCATTAAAGTATTCAAAACGTTCCCCATTGAAAAATCATTTGTAACTGGGGGCGGAGTTGAATTAACTGAAATTAATCCTAAAACGATGGAAAGTAAAAAAATGCCCGGCCTCTTTTTCGGTGGGGAATTAATTGATATCAATGGTTACACGGGTGGTTTTAATATTACTGCTGCCTTTTGTACTGGACATAGTGCCGGTGCTCATGCAGCTGAAATTGCTAGCTACTTCTCCTATTAGTCTTACACATATAAGAAAAAGTTAGGCACCTCTGACAAGAGATTCCTAACTTTTTTGATTGGCAATCGCTACAAGCTGTGCTTTTGTCACTTTAACCAAATCGAGCGGCGCTACTTCCATTTGTAAGCCTCTACGGCCAGCCGAAACAATGATCGTTTTAAAATCTGAAGCGGAGTTATCTAAAAATGTCGGGAATAATTTTTTCATGCCGACCGGCGAACAACCTCCACGAATATAACCTGTCGTGACTTCTAGCTCACTCAAGTTCAACATTTCGACACGTTTATTCCCACTGGCTTTCGCCAGCTTCTTGAGATCTAACGTACGATCACTCGGAATCACCGCAACAATTACTCCACTGACATTGCCAACTGCCACGAGTGTTTTAAAAATTTGAGCAGGATTTTTGGTCACTAATTGTTCCGTTACCGCCTCAGCTCCTAAATGGTCTTCGCTCCACTCATAATGATGTTCAAGATAAGAAATTTTTTGTTGTTCTAACTTTCTTAAAGCATTGGTCTTATTTTCTTTCTTTTTGGCCATTTTAATCGGCTTCTTTCTATGCTAAGTTTTCAATCATCTGCGTTAATTCAGTCACTGGGATTTGACCTGGTGCTGAAACTTCACCAATTGCACCGAAGGTTAACACCGAACCGGTCACTCCCGCACTGATACGGCTGATTTTACCTAAATTCCCCATTGAAATAATCGCTAAAGGTAATTGATAAAAACCGCGTGCTTTTGTCACTAGTCCCATAATCCGAAGAACATCTTGCAATGTTTGTGGCATCGCAGCAATTTTTCCAATATCAGCACCAAATTGATGCATCACACCAATCCGGAAAATTAACGTCGCATCTTCGGGTGTTTTTTCAAAGTCATGATTGCTTAGGATTACTTTTACGCCTTCTTTTTTGATTTCTTGAATAAATTGTCGACCTAAAAATTCAACACGCGCAAGTTCAATATCAATTAAATCAATCTGTTTTGATTGTGCTATTGTTAAACAAAGTTCTTTATAGCGAGGAAGGCTAATCTCTGCTTCGCCGCCTTCTTCGAGTGTTCGGAATGTAAAAAGTAATTGTTTTTCACCTAATTCTTCTTTTAACGCTGGTAAAACTTCAATGACTTTTTCAAAATCATCTCGGTCGTCATAATAATCAATCCGCCACTCCGCAATATTTGCTGTAGAATCGGCAATTAATTTCGCTTGTGCCAATAACGAATCTTTATCTGTAGCAGTTAAGGAAACACAAATTTTTAATCCATGATTTATTAAGTTCTCTTTTTCCATCCACGAACGCTCCTTTTATTTTTTCACTTCATAGCAATAAACTTTTAAGTAATCCCCTTCTGGGAAAGTTGCAATTGTCGCAAAATCACTTGGTAAAGCATAAGATTTTACTTTTTTATAAGAGACACCTTTAGCTAAAAAGGCTTCTTCGATCATTTGTTTGAATTGTTTTGGCGAAACATTTGCCGCATTCGTTGAAGCAATGATCATTCCATTTTGATTTAATAAATCGACACAATCTTCTATTAATTCACCATAATTTTTGGCCACACTAAATGTTTTCTTTTTATTACGAGCAAAACTCGGTGGATCTAAAACAACGAGATCAAACGTTAAATGTTTACGTTTTGCATATTTGAAATATTCGAACGTGTCCATCACATGAATATTTTGGGTTTCTGGATCCATCCCATTGACACTAAACTGTTCCTTCGTTTTGGGCACACTCCGTTTCGCTAAATCGACACTCGTCGTTTGTAAAGCACCGCCCATCGCTGCCGCAACTGAAAATGCGCCGGTATAACTAAACATATTCAAGACCCTTTTACCACTTGCTAAACCGGCAACCAATGCCCCACGGACTTCTTTTTGGTCTAAGAAAATACCGGTCATCAAGCCTTCATTCATATAAGTAGCATAATTAATCCCATTTTCTTGAACAATTAATGGTTCACTTGCAGTTTGACCGTATAAAAGTTGGCTTTCAGGTAACTGACTTTCAAAACGAACTTTTTCATACGCCCCTAAAACTTCGGGAAAGACCTTTTGAAACGCTTGGATGATTGTTGCTTTTTTTCCATAAAGTGTATCATTATACCAAGAAAAAACGGCATAATCTTGATACAAGTCAATAATCAACCCACCTAGGCCATCGCCTTCGCCATTAAATAAGCGAAAAGCGGTTGTTGTTTGATCTTGATAATAAACTTTTCGATTCATTTTGGCTTTTTGGAAAAGCCTGACAAAAAAATTTTCGTCAATCGCTTGCTTTTTATCACTTAAAACCCAGCCAAGGCCTTTGTTTTGTTTACCTAAATAACCCATTGCTAAAAAATCGCCCTGTGGTGAAGTTAATTCTACCCAGTCAGTCGTCATTTCTCCTTTGGCTAAATCTTCTTTTTGAATCAACGGATAGCCTTGGCGAACTTTTTTACTCCCTTGAGTTGTTAGTTGTATTTTCATTTAATCCCCTACTTTTGTTATGCTTTATCTTTTCTTTCATCTTAACATAGCTAGCGCGCTTTTCGATAGTAGCAAAGAGCATCTTGTAAAAGTTCTTTTCCCCACATTTTTACTCGCATAACTAAAGAAACGATTAAAATACCTCGTTTCTTTCTCACCTTAGTTGACACTTATTTAGACTATTAGTAAAATGTTAGGGACGATTGAAAATATTTTCATCGAGTTTCAAGAAAGAGAGGACTTTTCCTTTGAAAAATGTAAAAAAATCCAACCTTTTAAATACACGCCTAGGCTTCTTCAGTTTACTAGCTATTTTATTTTGGGCCAAAAATATCTTTTCTTATTTTACTGTATTTAATTTGGGCATTGAAAGCCCATTTCAGTATTTTATTTTACTGATTAATCCAATTGCAACAACACTATTTTTACTGGCAATTTCTTTATACGTCAGACGTACGAAACCTTTTTACGTGACAATTATGATTATCTACTCTTTAATAAGTATTCTCTTGTTCGCGAACGCTCTTTATTACCGTGAATTCACTGACTTTATTACTGTGAATACCATCCTTGGTGCCGGTAAAGTAACAGGTGGTTTAGGTAGTAGTACATTAAACTTACTAGAACCCATTGACGTTCTTTATCTAATTGATATTTTTGCCATTGTTTACTCCCTTGCTCGTAAGAAAATTAAATTGGACACCAACCCAATTCGTGCACGTGTGGCAATCGCTTTTACAACTGCATCAATTATGATTTTTTCAGGTAATTTGTTCTTAGCAGAAACCGATCGTTCTGGTTTATTAACTCGAACATTTTCACGTGATTACTTAGTTAAGTATTTAGGTCTTAACGCTTTTACTGCCTACGATGCGGTCCAAACCTATAATACAAACCAAGTTCGAGCCGAGGCAAGTCCGAATGACATGAATGAAGTTTCTGAGTATGTCAAAGAACACCATGCTGCGCCAAATGAAGATTACTTCGGTCTAGCAAAAGGAAAAAACGTGATTTATATTCACTTGGAAAGTACGCAGCAGTTTTTAATTGATTACAAATTAAAAGATGAAAATGGCGTTGAACATGAAGTCATGCCATTTGTTAATTCCTTATTCCATTCGGATAG
>DXBN01000212.1 GCA_019116505.1 Candidatus Enterococcus avicola
ATAGAAGAATATATACGAAACCAAATTCAAGATGATTACGTAGCAGATCAGCTAACATTATTCGAGGAGTATGATCTGTTTACCGGAGAAAAAAATAAGAAGAAATCATAGATCCTTTTAGGATCAGTGAGTAAATGTGGTGCACGAGGGAAACCGATTCAGTAAGCCTTTTAGGCTTAGGCCGGCAATAGAGGCTTTCAGCCGAAGAACAAACCTCCAGTTCACTGAGCCGACCCCCAAAAGTTAGACCTAAAAATCTAACTTTTGGAGGTCGGTTTTATTATGTCTAAATATTCATTTGAATTAAAAATACAAGTGGTTCAAGAATATCTTGATGGAAAAGGTGGATATGATTATCTAGCAAAAAAATTTAAGATAAAGTGTACATCTGATGTAAAAAAATGGGTCAATATTTATAAAGAATTTGGGACAGAAGGTTTAGTACGAAAACATAAAAATAATGTTTATACTGTTCAATTTAAATTAAATGCGATAGAGTTGTATCAAACAAGTGAGTTGTCCTATCGTGAAGTAGCAAATACTCTCCGAATAAATAATCCATCTCTGATTATCAATTGGATGAGACGGTTTCGAGAGGACGGTATTGAAGGACTCTCTAGACAGAAGGGGCGTCCACCAGCTATGACTAAAAAGATGAATGATAAGAGTTTGAAAAATCAGATTCCAATAGAAAATTCTTCTAACTATAAAGACAGAATTAAGGAACTGGAAATACAAGTTCGAACTTTACAAATCGAAAATGCCTTTTTAAAAGAATTGAGGAAGCTGAGAAAGCAGGAAGCATGCGAACAAATCAAACAATCTCAAAAATTATCTCTAGCCTCCGAGGACAATTCAAATTAAATGAGCTTCTTGCGACACTCAATTTTCCTAAAAGTACATTCATGTATTGGCAAAAACGTTTCGATAGAAACGACCCGGATTTAAAAATTAAAGAAGCACTTCTACGCATTAGAAAACAACATGAAAATTACGGCTATCGTGTGATGCGAGAAAAACTAAAAAACGAAGGTTTTATTGTGAATAAGAAGAAAATTCAACGCTTAATGAGAGAACTAGATATTCGTGTCACTGCCTTCACAAGAAAATCACGTAAGTATAGTTCTTATAAAGGTAAAGTTGGAACAATTGCTCCAAATAGAATAAAACAGCGCTTTGATTCAAATATCATACATCAAAAAATTACAACAGATACGACAGAATTTAAATACTATGAAAAAGATTCTTCTGGAAATATTCAAATAAAAAAATTGTATCTGGATCCATTTATGGACCTGTGCAATCGAGAAGTTATTAGTTTCCGAATTTCAAAAAAACCAAATGGTGAGACCATAATGGCTGCTCTAAAAGAAGCTATTGAAGTGACAAACGATTGTCTATATAGGCGAACATTCCATTCTGACCAGGGATGGGCTTATCAGATGAATGCATATAAAGCAATGCTGAAAGAAAATAATATATTCCAAAGCATGTCTCGAAAAGGAAACTGTTATGATAATTCACCTATTGAAAACTTCTTTGGTATCTTAAAACAGGAAATATATTATGGAAATATTTTTCATAGCTATAAGGAATTAAAAGAAAGAATTATCTCTTATATTCATTACTATAACCATGATCGTATGAAGCAAAAACTTAATTGGTTAAGTCCTGTGGAATATCGAAGACAGAAATTAATCTAGTTACACACAATCAAGCCGAAGGATTGTCTTATATTTCGTATGCAGTATCAAGAGCCGCTTCGCTACTACTCTTGACTCTGCATACGAAATACAAGGTATCGTCGATAAGCTTGATTGAGTATGTTTTGTGAATACAAAAAGGAGAGATATAAAATCTCTCCTAAAAAGTCCAACTTTTGGGGGTCACTATACACACTGGAGGTTTTGATTATTTAAGGAAGGTTGGCGAATAAGATGGAAAAGATTTATCCTTGTTTATGGTTAGATAATCAAGCAGAGGAAGCCGCTCGATTTTATACTTCTATTTTTGCAAATGGTGAAATCCGGGAGACACAATATTATTTGGATGATATACATAAACCAAAAGGTAGTGTTTTAACTGTCGAATTCAGTATTGCCAATCAACGTTTTCTTTTATTAAATGTAAATGGGGGGGATGATTTTAAGATTACTCCAGCGATCTCATTTTTTGTTGATTGTGAAACGAAAGAAGAATTAGACACGTTATGGCATGCTTTACTTGATGGTGGGTTTGCGCTTATGCCGCTTCAAGAATATCCGTTTAGTGACTATTTTGGTTGGGTGCAAGATCAATATGGCGTATCTTGGCAATTAACACTATCTAAAATTCCGCAAAGAATTAGTCCAGCCTTGATGTTTGCCAATGAAAATTTTGGAAAAGCCAAGACAGCAATGACGCAATGGACTGAACTTTTTCCAAATAGCGAGGTGCAATTAGAAATTCCGGAAGGTGATTATTTACAGCAAGCTTTATTCACTTTAAATGGCGGACTCTTCCGCGTAATGGATAGTCCAATTGCCCATGAGTTTGGCTTTACGATGGGCGTTTCATTTTGTGTTGATTGTCGTGATCAGGCAGAAATTGATCGTTTATGGGATAATATAACAACGGATGGTCATGAATGGGATTGTGGATGGGCAGAAGATCAATATGGCGTTTCTTGGCAAATCCAACCAAATAATTGGCTCAAGTTAGTCGATACGAGCAATTTAGCCCGTGCCGAAGCAGTCACAAATGAATTATATAAAATGAAAAAGATTGATATTGCTCAATTAGAAGCCGTATATAATCACTTTGCGTAAACTTCTAAAATGATGTAAGAAAGAAAGCGTTTAATGTTCTTAAATTTCAATTTAATTAAAAAAGATGGTTGACAATGAGAAACTTCTCATGTAAAGTACAGTATAACATTAATAGCTAATCCATTGATGAGAAGAGTAATTTTTGAAAGCATTCATTAGAGAGGTTCCATTTGGTGAAAGGAACTAATGTACTAGAAAATGAAGATGGTCTCGTAGGATAAATCATCGATATGTAGGTGATTTCGTCAGGTCTAAACGTTATATTGGACGCCATTACAACAATTTTAGTTGATGTGATGGGCAGAGGGAAGTCTAGGCTTCCGAACAAAGGTGGCACCGCGATGATTCGTCCTTTATCAGATTACTGATAAAGGACTTTTTTGTTTTATAAAATAGGAAATCCCCAATCTTGGGTAAAATATAATAATAAAAGGTTTTAAACAATAAAGGAGAGAAATGATATGAAAAAGAATTTAAAGAGTGTTTTACGTTTTGGTGTTTTTGCAGCAGCGGCATTAGGATTAGCAGCCTGTGGTACAGGTGGCAAAGGAGAGTCATCATCTGAGGCAGCGGGTTCTGGATCAGAAGGAGAAAAAACAGTCATCACAGTGGGAGCTAGCTCAACACCCCATGCAGAAATTTTAGAACAAGTTAAAGGTGATTTAGCTGAAAAAGGCTTTGAATTAGACGTTAAAGTTTTTGATGATTATGTTTTACCAAATACGGCTTTAAATGATGGCGATTTAGATGCCAACTTCTTTCAACATTTACCATACTTAGAAAACTTCAATAAGGAACATGGTATCGATTTAGTTTCAGTTGGTGGAATCCACTTTGAGCCACTAGGTATTTATCCTGGAAAATCGACTTCACTTGATGCTATTGCTAAAGGTGGAAAAGTTGCGATTCCAAACGATGCGACGAATGGTGCTCGCGCGTTATTACTATTAGAAGCTGCTGGATTAATTAAACTAAAAGAAGGTGCGGATATTACTTCAACACCAAAAGATATTGTTGAAAATCCAAAAGATTTAGAAATCGTTGAATTGGATGCAGCCCAAGTTGCTCGTGCGGTTCAAGATGTCGACGTTGCAGTTATCAATGCGAACTATGCTTTAGAAGCTGGTTTTGATGTTGAAAAAGATGCGTTACAAATTGAAGATAAAGACTCTGAAGCGGCTCAAACTTATGCAAATATTATTGCAGTCAAACCAGAAAATAAAGACTCAGAAGCAATTAAAGCATTACTCGCTGCTTTACAATCAGAAAAAGTAAAAACATTTATTAATGACACCTATAAAGGGGCAGTTGTACCAGCATTTTAATACATGATGAACGAGGAGATGTGACGCAAGTTACGTCTCTTTTTTATAAAAATTCATGAAGGAATAATAAAACAGATATTATTGAATGAAATTACAGATAAAAGTATCGCATACTTTTTCACATAGGACTACTAAACAACCACTTCAACTTAAGATTAAAACGAAAGAGAGACTGTCTTGACAGTAAAATAAATGTTTTTCAGAAAGTAAGTATTTGTGAACACTAGTACTTTTAAAATTAGATTAAAAAAATAGGTGAAATTATCATAGTAATTTAAACATAAATTTGTCAAGGGAATGTTAAACTAATATATGTAATAAAGAAATTTACTTGGAGGGTTATTTAATAATGATTGATGTTATCGATTTGAATAAAGTTTTCGATAATGGTTTTGAAGCATTGAAATCGGTTAATTTTAGAATCGAAAAAGGAGATTTGGTTTGTTTACTAGGTCCAAGTGGTTGTGGAAAATCGACTATTCTAAATTTAATTGCCGGTTTGCTTTCACCAACAGGTGGCGATATTCAGTTTAAAGGGGATTCCGTTATTAAAACAGAACCAAAAGATCGCAACATCGGTTTTGTATTCCAAAACTATGCGTTATACCCGCATATGACTGTTTTAGAAAATATCATGTTTCCTTTAACTGTTGGAAAAAATAAAATTGCTAAAGATGAAGCGAAAAAAATTGCTGAGGAATACATGGAATTAACGAACATTGAAGATTTGAGTCATAAAAAACCTGGAACGTTATCTGGTGGTCAACAACAACGTGTTGCGATTACGCGTGCATTAGTTCAAAAACCAGAAGTTTTGTTATTAGATGAACCATTAAGTAATCTAGATGCTCGTTTACGTTTGAAAATTCGTGAAGAAATTCGTCGTTTAGTCAAAGAAG
Source organism: Candidatus Enterococcus avicola (assembly GCA_019116505.1). Classification (GTDB taxonomy): domain Bacteria; phylum Bacillota; class Bacilli; order Lactobacillales; family Enterococcaceae; genus Enterococcus_I; species Enterococcus_I eurekensis. The sequence goes on from DXBN01000212.1 coordinate 5,032, forward strand.
TTGGTATCACCACAATTTTTGTTACACATGACCAAGAAGAAGCCCTATCAATCAGTGATAAAATTATTTTATTAAATGAAGGCGTAATTCAGCAAAATGATGATCCGCAAAACTTATATTTAGAGCCAGCGAACTTATTTGTTGCTCAATTTATTGGTAACCCAATTATTAATATTTTACCAGTAGAAGTCAAAGACGGTCAAATGCTTCATGAAGCATGGAATTTCGATACAAACCGCTTCGAGGTAAACCGATTTAAATCACCATTAACAGACGGAAAATATTTCTTTGGTATCCGTCCAGAAGACGTGATGCCTGTCGAGGAAACAGTAAGTCTATTTGATACGTCAATTAGAGGCGTTGAGTTAATCGGTCGCGAACGTATTTTAAATTTCCGATTGGGTAATGAGAACGTCAAATCAATCGTTAGTGTAGAAGAAGTCATTGAAGAAAACGAACACCGTCACTTTGATTTTGCATACCATAAAGCTTTTATTTTTAAAGAAGATGGAGAAAGAATATACTAATGATGAAGAAAAACTATAATCCGGAGAATGAGCGCAAAGCATGGTTGTTCCTATTTCCGTCTTTAGCGGTTATTCTACTATTCAGTATTTATCCTTTATTTCGTTCTTTTTTTATGAGTTTCCAGACGGGGACGTTAATTAGACAAGAATTCGGTGGACTTGAGAACTATCAAAAAGTTTTAACGGATCCACTATTTTTCCGTGCGCTAAAAAACACGGCACTCTTTGCTTTTGGTACCGTGCCGATTGCTTTAATTATTTCACTAGCAATTGCGTGGATTATTTTTGAAAAAGTAAAACACAAATCTTTTTTTGAAACGATCTTTTTTATGCCTTATGTGACAAGTACGATTGCTATTGGGATTGTATTTCGTTATTTCTTTAATGGGTCTTATGGGATTGTTAACTATTTATTAGGCTTAGTAGGGATCCCTGCCGTTAATTGGTTGGATTCTGTTGACATGAGTATGACGACGCTAATTATTTTCGGGATTTGGACAAGTTTGGCTTTTAATATTATTATTTTGATTTCAGGTCTGAGAAACATTGATGCAGAACACTTTAAGATCGCTAAAATGTTTGGCGCAACAGATTGGGAAATTTTCCGTCGGATTACTTTCCCGCAACTTGTACCGACGATTGCCTTTTTATCAACGGTTAATTTGATTAGTGCTTTTAAAGTTTACACACAAGTTTACGCTTTATTTGGCGGAAAAGCTGGAATTGCGAACAGTGCAACAACAGCGGTTTATTATATTTATGATAAGTTTCATATTTCTGGTCGCCCAGGAATTGCAATGGCCGCGACAGTTATCTTATTCTTGTTAATTTTACTTATCACTTTCTTACAAAATAAATTATTAAAGAAAGTGGGGAATTAAAATGAAAAAAATAGCTACTGGCATCTCGCTCTTTTTCTTGGTAATTATGGCAATTGTGACACTGTTTCCGTTCATTTATATGATTTTATCAGGATTAATGACTTACAGTGAAGCAACAAGTATTCCACCAACCATTATTCCAGAAAAATTACAATGGGAAAACTTTACGACCGTTTTTACAAAAGCACCATTTGTTCGTTACTTCTTTAATACAGTATTTGTTTCTAGTGTAACGACAATTGCGACTGTGGTGACGGCGGTGTTAGCATCGTTTGCCTTAACGAGCTTGAATTTTAAATATAAAAATTTGGTCTTAGTGGTAATGGTCTCACTGTTAATGGTTCCTTATGAATCAATTATTTTTACAAACTATCATACAATTTTAAAAATGGGCTTATTGAATTCATATACTGCTCTAATTATTCCATTTTTAACTAGTATCTTTTATATTTACTATTTAAATGGTTATTTAAGAAGTATCCCCGCTACCTTTTATAAGGCTGCGAAAATCGATGGGGCAACAGATTTAGAGTACATTTGGCGTATTTTAGTACCTATGTCAAAACCAGCCCTTGTAACAGTTGGAATTTTAACGTTTATTTCAAGTTGGAATTCATTCCTATGGCCGTTATTAGTTACGAATGATAAAAAATACCGTCTATTGAATAACGGGCTTTCAGCTTTTACAACGGAAGCAGGTAGTGATGTTCATTTGCAAATGGCTGCTGCAACGTTGACCGTTATCCCAATTTTAATTATTTATTTAGTCTTTAGAAAAGAAATCATTCGAGGAGTGGCAAAAAATGGTATCAAAGGATAACACAACAATTACCTTTCACAGTGGTATTTTAACCATTGGTGGAACTGTCATTGAAGTCGCATATAAAGACGCGCATATCTTCTTTGACTTTGGGACCGAATTTCGCCCAGAACTTGATTTACCCAATGATGAATTAAGTACGTTATTAGAAAATGGCTTGATTCCAGAATTAAAAGGACTTTATGATACCCGTTTAGGTTATGAGTATCAAGGAGATGATAAGAACGAATATGAACATACAGCGGTTTTCATGTCGCATGTTCATTTAGATCATTCGCGGATGATTAATTATTTGGATCCGAAAGTTCCACTTTATACAATGAAAGAATCAAAAGCAATTTTAAATACATTAAACCAAACAGGCGACTTTTTAATTCCTTCTCCATTTGAAGCGAAAAACTTTACGCGTGAGATGATTGGCTTAAATGCCCACGATGTGATTGAAGTGGGGAAGATTTCCGTTGAGATTGTACCAGTTGACCATGATGCTTATGGCGCAGCAGCCCTTCTAATTCGGACACCAGACCAATTTATTACTTATACAGGTGATTTAAGATTACACGGTCATAATGTCGAAGATTCACTAGCTTTTTGTGAACTAGCGAAACATACAGATGTTTTAATGATGGAAGGCGTGAGTGTTAGTTTCCCAGAAAGAGAAGAAGATCCAAAACAATTAAAAGTTCTAAGCGAAGAAGATTTAATTCAACATTTCGTTAAATTAATCGCTGAAAACCCAGAACGTTCGTTGACCTTTAATGGTTACCCAGCCAACGTGAAACGTTTTGAGAAGATGATTGAAGCTTCTCCGCGTACCGTTGTCTTAGAAGCAACAATGGCGGCCTTAATTTTAGAAATATTTGGGACAGTTGTTCCTTATTATTATAATAATCCAGCAATGAAAATTGCTAGTTTGGATGAAACGCTTGAAATTTCCTATGAAACATTATTAGCGGATCGGACCAAATATATTTGGCAAATTGTGGATAACTATGAAGATTTACCAGAAGGTGGTCTTTACATTCATAGTGACGCCCAACCTTTAGGAGAATTTGACCCTAAATACGCAATCTTTTTACAAGCGCTAGCGGACAACAACATCGAGTTTGTACGACTAGCATGTTCAGGACATGCATTTCCAGAAGATTTGAATAAAATCATTGCATTGATTGAGCCTAAATTATTGATTCCAATCCATACGCTTCGACCAGAAAAGCTGGAAAATCCGTATGGTGAAAGAATATTGCCTGAACGGGGCGAACGCATTATTTTATAAAAAAATGGTTTAAGGGGAGAAAAAAATGAAGTTCAAACGTTTCGCAGTAACATCGTTGGCCGTAGCCGCTACTTTTGCATTAGCAGCATGTGGAGGAGGGAATACTGATTCTAGCAGTGAGGATAAAGGCGCTAAAGATAGCGTTGTAACAGAAATCACTGAAGAAACAAACATTACATTCTGGCACGCAATGAATGGTGCACAAGAAGAAGAGTTAACACGTTTAACAAATCTTTTCATGGAAGCAAATCCAAATATCAAAGTGGAGTTGCAAAACCAATCATCTTATGGTGACTTACAAGCAAAAATCAATTCAACGCTACCATCACCTAAAGACTTACCAACATTAACACAAGCTTACCCAGGTTGGTTAAGAGATGCTGCGTTAGACAATATGCTAGTTGATTTAGATCCTTACATGTCAAACGAAACAATTGGTTGGGGCGAACAAGAACAAATCATCCCATCACTATTAGATGGTGCAAAAATCGAAGGCAAACAAGTTGGGATTCCATTCAATAAATCAACAGAAATGTTATTCTATAATGTTGATATGTTTGAAGAATACGACGTTGAAGTACCAACAAACTTTGAAGAATTAAAAGAAGTTTCAAAAACAATTTACGAAAAATCAGAAGGTAAGGTTGTCGGAGCTGGTTTTGATTCATTAAACAACTTCTATGCAATTGGTATGAAAAACCGTGGCGTTGATTTAAGCCCTGAAATGGATCTTTCAAGCCCAGAATCGAAAGAATTAATTAACTACTACTTCGAAGGTGTTAAAGAAGGTTACTTCCGTATTGCTGGTTCTGATAAATACTTATCAGGTCCATTCGCTAACGAACAATTAGCAATCTATATCGGTTCTACTGCTGGTGAAGGTTACACAGCAACTGATACAAAAGGTAAATTTGAATACAATGCAGTTAACCGTCCAGAAGCAATCAACTTACAACAAGGAACAGACCTTTATATGTTTGATAGCGCATCAAAAGAACAACGTACAGCTGCTTACCTATTAATGAAATTCTTAGCAACACCTGAATCTCAATTAGGTTGGGCAATTGCAACGGGCTACATGCCAATTGTTGATTCTGTTGTTCAAAGCGACGAATACAAAAATTCAGGTATGAAAGTTCCTGTATCATTAGGCGAAGCAACAACTGAACTATTCTCAATTCCAGTAATCGAAAATGGCGATGCTGCTTACAATGAAATCCGTGTAATCATGGAAAATATTTTAGCAAACCCAACAAAAGATTTGGATGCATTAATTGAAGAATCTGCACCTTTATTAGAAAGTGCTTTAAATCAATAATTATGTTATAAAAGAGGAGCTGAGGGGCGTTATTGAACACTCGCTCCTCTTTTTTTAGTTAGGAGGGAAATAAATGGAATTAACAATTTTAGCAACAAGTGATTTACACGGATATATTTTACCGACTAATTTTACCGAAAGAAATATGGATCTGCCTTTTGGAGCGGCTCGTATCGCAACGAAGATGAAAGAGTTGGAAGCCCAAGCAAAAGGACCAGTTTTAAAAATTGAAAATGGCGACTTCATTCAAGGATCACCGTTAAGTTATTACGTTCGAAAAAATGAGCAACATGGCGCTAAAGCGATTATTGATGTTTTAAACGATATTCAATATGATGCGAGTATCATCGGCAATCATGAGTTTAATTACGGTATCGATTATTTAACATCTGCGATTGCAAGTTACAATCATCCTGTCTTAGCAGCTAACATCGAAAATGAAGCTGGTGAAGTGGCTTTCGGGCAACCTTTCATGATTATCGAAAAAGACGGTGTTAAAATTGCTGTTTTAGGTATGGTGACACAATATATCCCTCATTGGGAACAACCTGAAACAATCCGTGGTTTACGTTTTAAGAGCATTGTCGAAACGGCTAAAACTTACGTACCAAAACTAAGAGAAGAAGCTGATGTGGTGATTGTGGCGTATCATGGTGGTTTTGAACGTGACTTAGTAACGGGCGAACCAACGGAGGCTTTAACAGGTGAAAACGAAGGTTATGCTTTGTTACACGAAGTTGAAGGGATTGATACGTTAATTACTGGCCATCAACATCGTGAGATTGCGACAAAAGTCAACGGTGTTCCTGTAATTCAACCAGGATTTAGAGGCGCGTTTCTTGGTGAAATCACTTTAACAATCGAAGAAAAAGCCGGCAAGCCGACAGTTATTGACAGTCAAGCTCGAATTCACTCAACAGAAAATGTACCAACAGATAACGCAATTATCGAAAAAATAGCTGATTTAAGTGAAGAAGTTGAAATCTGGTTAGACCAAACACTTGGAGAAGTGACGGGTGATATGACGATTAAAGATCCAAATGCAGCTCGTTTAGCAGAACATCCATACGTGGAATTTATTAATAAAGTTCAAATGGATGCTAGTGGTGCAGATATTTCCTTAACCTCATTATTTAATAATGATGGTCGAGGCTTTGGTTCAATGATTACGATGCGTGACGTCTTAACCAATTATATTTATCCAAACACATTGGCGGTACTAGAAATTACTGGACAAGACTTAAAAATGGCTCTAGAACAAACAGCAACTTATTTTATCATAGAAAATGGTGAGGTTGTTTTCAATCCGAAATACATTGAGCCAAAGCCGCAATATTATAATTATGATATGTACGAAGGCATTGAATATGCGATTGATTTAACCAAAGCAATGGGTGAACGTGTGACTTCATTATCGTATCAGGGGAAAGCTGTTGCTGATACCGATACTCTGCAAGTAGTTATGAATCAATACCGCGGTGTAGGCGGTGGGAATTATCAAATGTTTACAGCAGACAAAATTATCAAAGAAATCCCAGTGGATATGACCGAATTAATTTCTGATTACCTAAAAAAACACCCGAAAATTATCGCAGAAACAAACAATAACTTTGTCATTAAGACGGTATAGCTCAAGTGTTTATGAACGGTTTATGAGTAAGAAAAACAAGGACTATGACTTAGGTCACAATCCTTGTTTTTTTTATGTATGACTCAATCGGTTTTTGATAATGTTCAGTCTGCCAAATTCCGTGATTAACTTTTTGTGCTAGTAGATAGCCGATTAAGGGACCGACAGTTAAGCCAGAGGATCCTAATCCACTAGCGACTAATAAGTTTGACTTTGGTTCAACTTCGCCAAAGAAGGGGGCGAAATCGGATGTGTAAGCACGCGTGCCGACCCGGTAGTTAAATGGTGATTTTTGGAAACTGTACGGCTCTACTAAAAATTCTTTGGCATGCGACCAAAGTTGATCGTATGCGGCTTGTGTAGGTGTTAAATCCCATTCACCTTCATTTTCATGCGTGGCACCGATTAAAATTTTCCCTTGTTCAAAAGGAATAAAGTCGGCTTCACCATCGAGCATCACAACTGGCCAATCATGACTTTCAAGATGAGTGGTTTCGAACTCTAAAAGTTGTCCTTTTTGTGGTCGGATATCGACATTGTAACCTAAAGGAGCGAGTAAATTTTTGATGGCTGGACCAGCAGTCACGAAGACGATATCAAAAATTTCTGAATTTCCGTTATCTAGAATCACCAATTTGTTATCTAATTGTCGCAGTTCAACTTTTTTATTGATGAGTCGGATGCCTTTTCCTTTAGCAAGTTGAGCAAGTTTTTCTAAATAAGCGAGACCATCAAGTTTACCGCCGCCACTGATTTTTAAAGCTTTCCTTGGTTTTAGTAATGGCAAAGCTGCAGTCGTTTCTTCTTCACTAAGACGTTCAATCGAACCCATTTCAGGCGTATCGATTAAACGTTGTTGGGCAAAATCATAAAGGGCATCTAGCTCGTCGTCTTTTCTAAAAATAACTGTCCCCGTTTGATTATAAACGGAAGTACCAAGTTCAAAATCTTTTACAAGCTTTGGAAAAAAAGCTGCCCCGTCTTTAGCTAATTGATACCATTTTTTATTGCGGCGTTTGGAAAGCCAAGGGGAAATAATACCAGCACTCGCTTTTGTTGCTTGGCCGATACCATCATCATACAAAGTAATCTCAAATTGTTGAGTATCGAGGTAATTGGCTAAGGTCATACCAATGATGCCGCCACCGATAATTGCAATTTTTTTCATTATAAATCACCAACAATCTTTTGTGCTTTTTGCGTGTTAGCAAAATGTAGCTTTGCATATTGGCCTAAAAGTTCTAAGCCACCTTTACGCAAAATTGTTGCTGCAACTTGATCGGATTTGGTTCCGGCACCAGAAGGTAGGGTGACACCGACTTCTTTTGAGCCCGTTTCCAAACTCTCTAAAAATTGGGCGCGACATAAGATCGAAGCTGCCGCAACGGCTAGGTGATATTGCTCTCCTTTTGTGACAAAATAAAGCTTTTCAGTGATTGCGAATTTTTCTGATTTTAAATACTTTCGATAGTTACTTTCAGGTGTAAACTGGTCAATTAGAATGCCTTCTGGTTGATTTGGAGCGATTTGTTCAAGTAAAAGTCGAATCGCTTGATTATGTAAGACAACTTTCATATGGACGGCGTTGTACGTTGGTTGAATTTGATTGTATTTACTTGGTGTCACTTCAAGTAATTTAAATGGAACCATTTTTTTTATTTTTGGTGCAATTTGACGAATATCGTTGTCTGTTAACATTTTTGAATCTTTGACCCCAAGTTGTTTAAGGGACGATAAGTTGTCTTTATCAGCATATACCGCACAAACAATCAGTGGTCCGAAATAGCTACCGTTGCCGACTTCATCACTGCCAATAAAACTTAACTCCGATAAGTTTCTAGGTAAAGTACTCGTTGAAACTTGTTTTTTTGAAGCAGTAGTAGGCGCCACAGAAATCCCTAGTTGCCATCGACCAGCTTCTTGTTCGGCATTTGCTCCTTGAAACAGTACTTTGCCGGAAGTGTAGGCAGTAATCGTTGTCCCAGCTTTTTTTGCAACAAACTGGGCATACGGAATATTTTTATTTAATAATTCTTTTTGATAGAATTGTTGTAGTTCAATGATTTTATTTTTTGGTAATTGGATAACAACGTGACTCATAATAAACCTCTTTTACTATTTTTTTCTATTTTATCATATAAAAATGAAGAATAAGTTAATAAAAGAGGAAAGCACATAGCAAAAAAACAATTTTTCTTTTATAATGTTTAGGAGTAGTTTTTTAGTAGGAGGAGTTTAGTTCAATGGCCAAAGCAAAAATTCGTTACAAGGCAGTCATTGCAAATCAATCATATACAATTATCGGTCAAGAATCGAGCCAACATATGGATCGTGTGACAAAGTTAGTCAATCAACAATTAGAAGACATTCGTCAATTGTCTCCGCAAATCAGTGAAGAAGAAGCAGCAATTTTATTAAGTATCAACGCATTGTCTGATCAATTAAAAAAGCAAGAAGAAATTTTAATCCTTAAAGAAAAGGTTGATTCGTTAAAAGAGCAGGCGATTAAAGCGGTTGAACTGGAAAACCGAATCAAACGGATTGAAGCCATTGAGCTTGAAGCACGTGAAGTCCTTGAACGTACTGGACGTGGCGAGGTGGAAATTCATAGTCACATGGAAGCGCAAAATATTCTGAATGAGGAAAGAAAGCGTACGATTCAGAGTAAAGCGGCAAAAAGTTAGCAGGAGAGAGGGTAAGAAATGGTTGGATTAATAATCTTATTAATATTGCTTCTGGCATTTTATAGCGGGTATCGTCGAGGTTTGGCCTTACAGCTCGTTTATTCCGGCGGATTTTTCGTCGCATTTTTAATCGCAAAAAAATATTACGAAGTATGGGGAGAAAAAATCTCACTATATGTACCGTATTTATCCGTTTCACCAGATACAAAAATGGTCTTTTTTAGTCAGCAGGAATCATTTGATTTAGATAAATCCTTTTATGCAAGTTTGGCATTTATTGCTTTTTTTATTTTGGGTTATTTAGTGGCAAAATTTATTGGGATTTTAGCAAGTGGTTTAAGGTATCAACAATTGATTCCTTCGGTAGATGGGATTGTGGCAGGTTTCTTAAACATGATGATTGCTTATGTTTGGATATTCATGTTCTTTAAACTGTTGACGTTGATTCCACTTGATGGCATTCAAAACTTATTTAAAGCAGGATCGCTTCCGAGATGGATTGTTGAGAAAAGTCCGTTTTTAGCAGATTATTTCCAAAAAATATGGATTGACCAAATGATTGGTTAAAAAATAAGGGATGGGACGAACAAAAACGTCCCTCTTTTGATTGTTATAGAAAGAAAGGTGAGTTAATTGAATTCACGCATTTTAAAAACATTAGAGTTTGAGCAAGTCAAACAAATGATTATTCCTTATTTAGCAACTGCACAAGGAAAAGAAGAGTTAGCCGAGTTAGCCCCGATTTCAGATAGTGTCCGGATCGAAACTTGGTTAAATGAAACCGAAGACGGTATCAAAGTCCAACGCTTACGTGGCGGTATTCCTGTTCCAAAGATTGAAAATATTCGACCACATATGAAACGGATTGAAATTGGTGCCGATTTAAATGGTGTCGAGTTAGCACAAATTACCCGTGTCTTAACAACGACGCGTGAATTGCACCGTTTTATTGAGGAATTAGAAGAGAATGAAATTGAATTTCTACGACTTTATGATTGGGCGAAACAACTCACGCACGTTCCAGAATTAACGAGACGCTTAAAAACCGCGATTGATGAAGACGGACGTGTTACTGACGAGGCATCGGATGCGTTGCGTCAGATTCGCCAACAAGTTCGTCGAAGTGAGCAAAATATTCGGGAAACATTAGATGGGATTATTCGTGGTAACAATGCCCGCTATTTAAGTGATGCCATTGTTACGATGCGAAATGAGCGTTATGTGATACCTGTTAAAAGCGAATATCGCGGTATTTTTGGTGGTGTCATTCATGACCAAAGTGCTTCAGGCCAGACATTATTTGTTGAACCAAAGCAAATCGTAGAACTAAATAATCGTTTACGTCAGCAACAAATTGCTGAAAAAAATGAAATTGCTCGTATTTTATCAGAATTATCAGCCGAGTTAGTTCCATATCGCAAAGAGATTATTCATAATGCGTATGTTATTGGTAAATTTGATTTTATGAATGGGAAAGCTCGTTTTGCTAAAGAATATCGAGCAATTGTTCCTAAAATCAATTTGGACAATGCGGTTGATTTTAAACAAGCGAGACATCCCTTAATTCCGGTCGAAAAAGTAGTCGCAAATGATATTGCTCTCGGAAAAGACTATCAAGCAATTGTCATTACGGGACCAAATACTGGTGGGAAAACGATTGCTTTAAAAACATTGGGATTACTTCAATTAATGGGGCAAGCAGGATTGCCCCTTTTAGTTGATGAGCAAAGTCAAATGGGCATTTTCGACGAGATTTTTGCAGATATTGGTGATGAACAGTCAATTGAGCAAAATTTATCGACTTTTTCCTCGCATATGGTTAATATTGTTGATATTTTAAGTCGTGCTAATGAAAAAAGTTTAGTGCTCTTTGATGAGCTAGGAGCAGGAACGGATCCGCAAGAAGGGGCTGCCTTGGCGATTGCCATTTTAGATGAGATGGGTAGCCGTTCAACATATGTAATGGCGACCACGCACTATCCAGAATTGAAAATTTATGGTTACAATCGACCAAATACGATAAATGCTTCCATGGAATTTGATGTGGATACGTTAAGTCCAACCTATCGCTTATTAATTGGTGTGCCCGGGCGTAGCAACGCATTTGAAATCTCAAGACGTCTAGGTCTAGATGCGCAAATTATTGATTCAGCTAAGCAAATTATTGATGGTGAAAGTCAAGATTTAAATGAAATGATTGCCGATTTAGAGAATCGTCGTAAAATGGCAGAAACCGAATACCTTGAATTGCGTCAATCGCTTGAAGCTTCCGAGAAAATTCAAAAAGAATTAGAAGAAGCGCACCGTTATTTCTATGAAGAACGTGAAAAAGAAATTGTTAAAGCGAAAAAAGAAGCCAATCAATTAGTTGAAAAGGCAAAAGAAGAAGCAGAAAAAATCATTTCTGATATTCGTAAAATGCAATTAACTAGTGGTCAAAATCGCGTTAAAGAACATGAATTGATTAACATGAAAACGAAGTTGTCCGATTTATCACACGCCGAAGACCATTTACACAAAAATAAAGTTTTACAAAAAGCCAAAGCGGCTAAGAAACTTAAAGTTGGTGATGAAGTCATGGTAACTTCTTACGGTCAACGTGGTGAGTTACTGAAAAAAATTGGCAATGATCAATGGCAAGTCCAATTAGGTATTTTAAAAATGACAGTCGCTGAAAGCGAGTTGGAATCACTTGCACCGACGAAAGAGCCCGTTCGTAGAGTGATTTCAACCGTTCGTTCGGGTAACAGTTCACATGTTGAAACACAACTTGATTTACGCGGTAAACGTTACGAAGAAGCGTTAAATGAGGTTGATCAATATATTGATGGTGCTTTGCTTGCAAATTATCCGCAAGTGACGATTATTCATGGAAAAGGCACTGGTGCTTTACGTCAGGGGATTGTTGAATATTTAAAAAATCATCGTAGTGTCAAGCACTTTGAATTTGCGCCCGCCAACCAAGGTGGAAATGGCGCAACCATCGTTACATTTAAGTAAAGTATGAAAAGTGAAGCATCTAGTTAGTCAAGAAATGATTTTGATGCTATACTTTCATCATAAATTGGAGGTAATAAAATGACAGTAGAAATTACAGATGCATCATTTGCACAAGAAACAGATAAAGGCTTAGTTTTAATTGATTTTTGGGCAGCTTGGTGTGGCCCTTGTCGTATGCAAGCACCGATTTTAGAACAATTAGGTCAAGCTTATGACGAAGAAGATTTAAAGATTGCGAAAATGGATGTGGATGCAAATCCTGCGACACCGGCACAATTTGGCGTAATGAGTATTCCAACATTAATTTTGAAAAAAGATGGTCAAGTCGTTGAAAAAGCGATTGGTGTTCACACTAAAGAGCAATTAGAAGCGTTAATTGCACCTCATTTATAAAATATTTAAAAGAGAGTCGGAATCGAAACAGGATTCTAGGCTCTCTTTTTTAGCTGAGCACACCTTCGTGGTATAATCAATTCAGTGGATAAATTGAGAATGGAATGAGTAGGATGAATGAACAAATTCAACATAAACTAGCCCTTTTACCGGATGAACCGGGCTGCTATTTGATGAAAGATAAAAACAATACAATTATTTACGTTGGAAAAGCCAAAGTATTGAAAAATCGTGTCCGCTCCTATTTTACCGGGAGCCATGATACGAAGACTACCCGTTTGGTTAGTGAGATTGAAGATTTTGAATACATTGTGACGGAATCAAATGTTGAAGCTTTGCTTTTAGAAATTAATTTAATTAAGAAAAATGACCCAAAATATAATATTATGCTAAAGGATGATAAAACCTATCCTTTTATTAAAATTACAAATGAAAAATATCCTCGGTTAATGATTACGAGAAAAGTCTTGAAGGACAAAGCTCATTATTTTGGACCTTATCCGGATGTCAAAGCGGCCAATGAGATTAAAAAATTACTGGACCGACTTTTCCCGCTAGTCAAATGCGGACCCGGTAATACAAAGCGTCCCTGCTTGTATTACCATATGGGACAATGTTTATGTCCATATTATTTTGATGTTGATCCAAGTGTTTACCAAGGAATTGTTGAAGAGATTAGTCAATTTTTAAATGGCAATTATCGAGAAATAGAAGAAAATATTACGTACAAAATGAACCAGGCGGCTGAAAATTTAGCTTTTGAGCAAGCAGCCGAATTTCGTGATCAAATTCGGGCAATTGAAACGGTTATGGTCAAACAAAAAATCACGCAATCAAATTTTATTAATCGTGATGTTTTTGGCTACAGTGTGGATAAAGGATGGATGTGTGTCCAAGTATTTTTTGTTCGTCAAGGAAAATTAATTGAACGTGATGTCTCGATTTTTCCTTTTTACAATGAAGCACCCGAAGATTTTTTAACTTTTATTGGTCAATTTTATCAAAAAAATGAACACTTTCCGCCAAATGAAGTTTTAATTCCGAGTGACATTGATTTAGAAAGTGTAGAGGCAGTTGTTGCTACCAAAGTTTTGAAACCACAACGGGGCGATAAAAAGAAAATTGTTGCATTGGCAAGTAAAAATGCTCAAATTGCGCTTGAAGAAAAATTTAATTTAATTGAACGTAAAGAGGAACGGACAATTGGTGCAATTGATCGCTTAGGAGATGCCCTCCATATTCCGTCACCGCTCAGAATTGAAGCGTTTGATAACTCGAATATTATGGGGACTGATCCCGTTTCGGCGATGGTTGTGTTTGTTGATGGAAAACCCTCAAGAAAAGATTACCGCAAATTTAAAATAAAAACTGTTCAAGGGCCAGATGATTATGCTTCGATGCGAGAAGTCATTTATCGACGTTATTCGAGAGTGTTAAAAGAAGGACTATCCTTACCAGATTTGATAATCATCGATGGTGGGAAAGGTCAAGTCGATGTAGCAAAAGATGTACTAGAAAACCAATTAGGTATTGATTTACCAGTGGCAGGTTTAGCTAAAAACGATAAACATAAAACGAGTGAATTACTTTATGGTGATCCATTAGCTGTTATTTCGTTACCACGCAATTCGGCGGAGTTTTTCTTATTGCAACGGATTCAAGATGAAGTCCACCGTTTTGCGATTACATTTCATCGTCAACTACGGAGTAAAACAAGTTTTGCTTCTAAGTTAGACAATATAGAGGGGCTTGGACCGAAACGAAAAAAACAATTATTGAAAGAATTTAAATCCCTAAAAAATATTCAAGCTGCGACGCAAGAAGAGTTAATTGAAAAAGGCTTACCGAAAAATGTGGCAAAAAATGTTTATGAACATCTACAAAATCAGACTAAAGGACCTATTTCGGAATAAAAAGTGTGTTATGCTTATAACATAACTTATTTAATATATGATTTTAGATGGAAGTAAAAAAGGGCTTAAGGAGGGAAATAGATGTTAGAGGTGAAAAATCTACGAAAAACCTTTGATGATTATTGTGCGGTTGATAATCTGACTTTTACGGTTAAGCCGGGAACGGTTATGGGGTTAATTGGTCAAAACGGTGCGGGAAAAACAACAACGTTTCGTTTGATTCTCGATTTTTTAAAAGCCGATCGAGGTGAGGTTTTTTGGGATGGTCGCCCAATTGGTAAAAATGAATATGATATTATTGGTTATTTACCAGAAGAACGGGGATTATATCCAAAAGTTACGATTCAAGATCAATTATTATATTTTGCGCAGTTACGAGGCAAAACAAAAAAAGAAATTGAACCAAAAATTGATGAGTGGATGGAACGCTTTCAGGTTAAAGGTAAAAAGACAGATAAAGTGAAGACACTCTCAAAAGGGAACCAACAAAAAGTTCAGTTGATAGCGACACTTATTCATGAACCAAAATTAATTATTTTAGACGAACCATTTAGTGGTTTGGATCCAGTTAATGCAGAACTTTTAAAAGAAGGGATTTTATCATTAAAAAATTCCGGATCCTGTGTGATTTTCTCAAGTCATAATATGGATCATGTCGAAAAAATTTGTGACCATTTGATTATGTTGAATAACGGCCAAACGGTTTTAAATGGGGTCGTTCATGAAATCCGTCAATCATTTGGGCGAACGAAGGTTTTTTTAGAATCAAATTTAACGTTAGATGAAATACAAGTAATTGCAGGTGTCGAAAAAATAAAAGTTCATGAAGATCAATCATTTGAAATTACTTTAAATGATCCAGAAGCAGGAAAAGTTTTGTTTACAGCTGCCACAAAAGATGGTTATATTCCAATGTTTAATCAGCAACCTCCAACATTAGAAGAAATTTTCAAACAGAAAGTAGGAGAACGCCATGCATAAATATTGGATTATTACAAAAGACGTTTATTTAAAAAATATTAAATCTGTTTCTTTTTTAATTATGTTACTGGCGCCTTTCTTAGCGCTCGCTGCTTTTTATTTTATTGGGCAATTTTCGAGTAATAGTGATGAAGATTTTAAATCTGGAATTGTCATTGAAGGTGAATCTACGCTTCAGGGCTTACAAGAATTTGTCGCTTTTGAAGAAGGTTTTACTTCTTTTGAAACAAAAGAAGCTGGTGAAAAAGCCTTGCAAAAGGATGGTTTGGACGCTTTGTTATTATTAAAAGTTGAAAATGATACACTCGTAGCTGAAATGTTAAGTCAAGAGAGTGCCTCACAAGAAACATTAATGGGTCTGAACTTTCAATTGAGCCAGCTCCAATCGTCACTCAGAGCGCAAGCACTTGGTTTAGGAGCTGAAGAGGTTGCGGCAATTAATCAGCCTGTGAGTGTAAACGTGCAAAAGGTTTCTTTTGATGAAGCAGGGAACTTGCAAGAAGAAGCTGATTTTTCAGGTATTCGAACAATTGTAGGTATGATGAGTACGATTTTGCTTTTTATTTTTATTGTGACATATGCTAGTATCATCGCCCAAGAAATTGCGTC
Source organism: Candidatus Enterococcus avicola (assembly GCA_019116505.1). Lineage (GTDB taxonomy): Bacteria > Bacillota > Bacilli > Lactobacillales > Enterococcaceae > Enterococcus_I > Enterococcus_I eurekensis. Next base: position 21,064 of record DXBN01000212.1, read on the forward strand.
TGAAAAAGGCACAAGAATTATGGAAGTTATCTTATCAAGCGTTTCTTCAAGAAGTCATTTCTATGGTAAACTAAGTGGGATTTTACTTGTAGCTTTAACACAAGTTGCGGTATATTTAGCTAGTTTCGGGATTGCTTTCTATTGGTTTAAAGATAAACCGAGTATAAAAGCATTTCTATCCGAATTTTCAATCAAAGACATTTTTGGGGAGTTTTTAATCTTTACAATTGTTTATTTACTTTTAGGTATTTTCATTTATGCTGTTCTAGCAGCCTTGTGTGGCTCACTTGTAAGTAAAGTGGAAGATGTGAGCAAAGCGATTTTACCGGTTACTTACTTATCTTTAGCTGGTTATATGATTGGCTTAACTCTAGGCTTGAGCAATCCGGGGCACGCAGCGATTCGAATTACGTCTTATATTCCATTTCTTTCATCCTATACGATGCCGATTCGTCTAGCTAATGATAATGTTCCACTCTTACAAGTCTTATTATCTCTCGGAATATTAATAGCAACATTAATTACTTTAGTCATTTTTTCTTCTAAAATGTATCGTTCAAATGTGTTGATTTATAATGATAACGGCATTTGGGCGGCATTAAAACAATCCTTTGTTTTAATGAAAAATGAACGTCAAAAAAATTGATGAGGAGCAAAAAACAATGGATAAAAAACAACGAAAATTTTTAATTCCACTAAGCATAGTCAGTGTTGGTGTTGGATTGACCTATTTTTTATTCCGTGACCAACCTGATAAGCAAGTTCTAGCAACTAAAAAAGTCGAGCACCTAGAAGAAACTAACCATGAACAAAAAAATTTTTTCTTAATGGTCGACGATGGGCTGCCTTTAGCCGTGACGATTACGAAACCTGTAGGAAGAGAAATCAAAGGAATTGTCCAAATTATTCATGGGATTTTGGAACATAAGAATCGTTACCAAGATTTTGCAGATTTCTTAGCAACGCAAGGATACTTGGTACTAACAAGTGATAATCGCGGGCATGGTGAGTCAAATAATGAGCAAAATCCTCTTGGCCATATGCCAGGAGTGGAACGAATGGTGGCTGATCAAGTCTATCTGACGAATTTTATTAAAGCGCAATATCCGGATATGCCATTGTATTTATATGGCCATTCATTTGGATCGATTTTAGCGAGAAACTATTTAAAAGAAAATGATGACTTAGTCGATAAATTACTACTAACAGGAACCGTCTCTTATGAAAAACTCGCACCATTAGGCGTTCAGTTGGGTAAAATTGCCCAACTTTTAACAGGTAAACAAAAGCATTCATGGCTCTTGAAGAAGCTTTCTGGCTATGGTGCTGAAGATAAGAGTTGGTTAACAAATGATTTGAGCCAGATTGAAAAATTAAATGGCGATACGCGAATGATACCAGGCTATACGAATCAAGGTGTCTCAACCATTTGGCAAGCGGACTATGAGTTAAAACAGATTAAAAAGTATCGTTGTCAAAATCCCACATTACCAATTTTAAGTTTAAGTGGCATACAAGACGAGGCGATTACTGGTGGTGTTAAAGGATTAGCCGATACGAAAGCTACGCTTGAAGCGATGGGTTATCTTGATGTTGAGGTAATTGAATACGAAGGTATGAAACATGAAGTATTAAATGAAATTGACAATCAACTTGTGTATCAACGAATTCTCGAATTTTTTGAAACGTAAAATTGAAAAATAAATCAATTCAAAGTAACGGCTTAAGTAAAAATTAATAAGAAAACACCCATGAAATCAAAGTTTTAGCAAACTGATTTCATGGGTGTTTTCTATGTTAAGACTTTTTTCAATTTTCGTGGTGACTAACGTGCACGAATTACTTCAACTTTGTAACCATCGGGATCGACGATGAAGTAATATGAAGGTGGTGTGCCGGGCAAACCTTTTAAGTCGGTGACTTCGAATCCTTGCTCTTGATGAGTGGTATGTAATCCTGCAACATCCTCTGTCGCGATGGCGATATGTCCATAACCATTTCCTAAGTCATAAGCTTCATGATCGTAGTTGTATGTTAACTCAAGTTCATAACCATCTCCTGGTAAAGTTAAATAAACAAGGGTAAATTTTGCTTCTGGGAAATCACGACGACTACTCTCTTCAAAACCGAAAGCTTTTTGATAAAATGCTAGTGATGCCTCTAAATCTTTGACACGTACACAAGTATGAGCCATTTTCATTGATGAATCATCCTCTCTAATTGATATTATTATCATAACATAGAGATTTAATCACGGATAGAACGTCTATTCAGATATTGAATAAAGTAACAAAATGATGATGTTATACTTGTTTATTGATGAGAGTTTCGTTAGAATAAAGAAAAGAAATATTGGAGGATGACGATGAGCGTACCGACTTTTGGCGAAAAAAATGAAGGCATGGCGTACAAAGCCAGACATGGTGCTTATGTGGTTATTGCAGACGAACAAAATGAGAAAATTATTCTTGTACAAGCTCCAAATGGCGCCTATTTTTTACCAGGAGGTGAAATAGAGCTTGGTGAGAACCACTTAGAAACAATTAATCGTGAGATGCTTGAAGAGTTGGGCTATGAAGTCGAAGTGACGACCTATTTTGGTGAAGCACTTGAGTATTTTTATTCGCGTCATCGCGATACTTATTATGAACATCCGGGCTACTTTTATCGAGTTGGACACTGGCGTAAAGTAGCTGAACCAACAGAAAAAACGAATGTCTTAGCTTGGGTTACCCCAACAGAGGCGTTGCAACTTTTAAAAAGAGGAAGCCATCGTTGGGCCATTGAGCAATGGTTACAACAAAATAAAAAGGAGATCTGACAAAAGTCGCATCTCCTTTTTTTGCTGTATAAATTAATTTAAGACAAATTTTTCAATCGCAACAGCGACGCCATGAGCATCGTTTGAAGCGGTAATAAAACTTGCAGCATTTTTGATGTTCTCAGTTGCGTTTCCCATTGCAATCCCTAGACCAGCATATTCAATCATCGGTAAATCATTTTCATTGTCACCTAAAGCCATTACTTCACGTGATTCAAACCCTAAAGCTTCGGCTAATTGTTTAACTGCAGCACCTTTATCGACTTCTTTATTTAAGAATTCTAAGAAATAAGGTGTACTTTTAACAATCGTATATTTATCATAAAATTCTTTTGGAATGTTAGTAATCGCAGCATCTAAAACAGCTGGATCATCAATCATCATCATTTTTAAAATATTCAGTTCAGGTGTCATTTCTTCAGGTGTACGGAATTTTAATGGCATGTTGACGAGATGTGCTTCTAAAACAGTATAAGGACTGATATCGCGGTTAGAAGTGTACATCGTTGTTTCTGTTTCTGTATGTAAATGGACGTTCAATTTGCGAGCCAAAGCGTCAATCGCGATGTAATCATCAAAGGTTAAACCCGTTTGTGTAACAATTTCTTTTGACTTGGTTTTTTGAATGAGTGCACCGTTATAAGTGATCACATAATCATTTTCACTGTAAAGCTCTAATTCAGCGCTTAAATCTTGCACACCAGTTAATGGACGACCAGTTGTTAAGACGATTTTAACGCCTTTTTCTTCTGCTTGTTTTAAGGCTAGTTTTACTTCGTCTGTTAGTTGATGATTGCTATTTAAAAGCGTCCCATCGATATCAATTGCAATTAATTTAATAGACATAGTTTCCTCCGATAAATTTAGTTAATCAATGCACCATTATGGATATGTGATGCAAAGTGTTGATACGTCTCTCCAAACAAATCATAGTTATCTTGGAGCGAAAGGTCAACCATTTCTTTTGGAAAGTAAAAACGATGATCGCCTTGACCTTCGCCGGCTAAGGCTTTAACGAGTTGGCTAACTTGTGACAATTCAACGAGGCTACCATCTTTTTCCTGTAATTCAATTTGTGTTCGATGTTTATTTGACTCTGGACGATAAAAATCATAAGGCAAATCAAAACTGGCATGAACAGCGGTATAATAGGTTGGATTATAACCAACTTTTTCCACTAAATGCTTCATATGAAGCAATAAATCGGCTTGCTTTTCTTCTTCAAAGCGACAAGATTTTAAGGGCTTACGATTTAGGAAGCGATAAGCAAGATCATTTAATAAAGGATCCGCTTCATCTTGCCATAAAATGAAATAAGTATTTAAAACGCCATCATCTAAACGTAAATAATCATCAATCGTAAATGACCCTTCTAAAAAAGGAACGAGGAGCGGCGAGTTTTGGACGAAAATTTCTGGCTCTTTGTTGTAATATTCTCTGGCTCTTTGAAGTAAATGTTCTAAGATAACTTCCATTCCTCGGGAAGTTGGATGAAAATAAACTTGCATGTACATTTGATAGCGTCCGACGATATAGTCTTCGACTGCGTGCATGCCGTTCATTCCAAAGGCGATTCCGCCTTCATAAGGGCGAATAACGCGTAGGATCCTGGTTAAATCAAAGGTGCCATATTCAGTCCCGGTAAAGTAAGCATCACGTAATAAATAATCCATCCGATCGGCGTCAATTTGACTGGAAATCATCTGAATGACTTGTGGATTGGGATAGGTTTTTTGAATGACACTAGCAACCTTTTCGGGAAATCCAGCCTCAACTTTATTTAATATTTGATAAATTTCAGTTGTGGGTGAACAAATAATTTGCACCGTAAGGGCTTCGTGATTCGTTTGGAAAATATGTTCGAACGTGTGCGAATAGGGACCGTGTCCAACATCGTGGAGTAAGGCAGCACACAATGCGACAAGGCGCTCTTCGTCATTCCAACCACTAGGTCCAATTTTTTCAATAGAATAATTTCGTTTAAACAAGTCACAAATTCGACGAGTAATTTCGTAAACACCTAATGAATGCGAAAATCGGCTGTGTTCTGCTCCATGGAAGGTAAAAGAACTAGTGCCCAATTGTTTAATGCGACGCAGCCGTTGGAATTCTTTTGAATCAATTAAATCGAGGATAACCTGATGTTGGACATGAATATAATTATGAACAGGATCGCGGAAAACTTTTTCATTGGGAAGAAGTTGCGTTTTATACATGTTCATTTAGTCGGCCTCCTGAATAATTTGATTTCGTTTAGTCATGCTTGCAAGTTTTCGTTGAAGCTGTTCATCAAACGCATTCTCAGATACCCAAGCATCAAGGTCGTTGATTGTTTGATCTGCTATAAATAAGTCGCTAAAACGTTGTTTGACTTGATCGACAGTTAAGGTCATACCTAATAATTCATCTAAGTTGACCATACTTTCGGGATTAACAGTCGGATAACTTGTATCTGGATGGTTTGGATAGAGGCTATTTCGATAAAAGTCAGCAACGATCTGTCCACGGGCCATTTGATTGCCGTTGACGCTCAAGTACATCATAACCGCAATCCCTTCTTTTACACGGCGTTGTGCAATACCAGCGATTTTTCTACCATTCACACTCAAGTCATAAGTACCCGGACAATAAGAGTCCGTAATTTCATAGGCTTCAATGGTTAATTCAGGAAAGGCTTTTTGTGTTATATGCCACATTTTTTCATAAGCATCATCTGTGGAGGAAAGTTCGTTTGTTTTTGGGAAAATAAGACTGATATTTAAAATACCTGCGTCTACAATCACACCTAAACCACCTGAGTTTCGAACAATTGGCGTATAAGGACTTGTGATATTTTTCAGTCCATTTTTTAAGAAAGGTGTTCTTGTATCCTTCATTCCTAAGATAAAGGTGTTTTCTAATTGCCAAAAGTGAAGAATTTCTATATCATTTGAATGAACGGATTCGGTAAAGATGTCTGTGAGTCCAAAAGGAAGATAATTATTTTCCTTACTCACCATTTTTTGATCATAAATAAGTCGTTGCATAATAACCCTCTTTTAATTGAATTTTTACTGTTATTCCTATTATATACGAAATTTAGCAGAAAAGTGGATGAAAAGAAAGAGAAACGACTAGAAGGAGAACAATGATGAATTTAAAAAACGGAATACCTGTGAATATTTTTTTAAAAACAGTGATTAATCAAAAAGAAGGCAACGAAGAATTTCTATATGAAATTACGGGACAAGTTGCGCGTGTGGGGCATAATTTGTATGTGCGATATGAAGAGCCTCAACCAGACGGGGTTTCTTTTTCACCAGTGACGATTAAGATTTATCCGGACCAAAGTGTGCAATTAATCCGAACAACGGCAGAAGCACGTGTGCGATTGCATTTTCAATATCAAGAGACGACAGAAACAATCTACAAAACACCATATGGTAGTATGTTTTTCCATGTTTACACACAAGATTTACAAATTAGTTTAACCGATCATCCAATGGCTGGAAAAGTTCGAGTGAACTATGAATTATTAATGCAAGATGAAAAAATAGGCACTTATGAGGTATACTTAAAATTTACGGCTTAATTATTAAAAAAAATGCGAGAAAAAATTGCTTTTCGCGCTACATTTTTGTATGATTAGACGTAGACTGTGAAAGGACGTGTCCCGAGTGGAAATTAATGTATTTAAAGACAGCGATAAAAGTGAGTTATCAATGATTGAAGTCGCGCATGCGATTTTATCTCAAAAAGCAGATGTAATGGATTTTTCTGATTTAGTTAACCAAATTCAAACATATTTAGGTAAATCAGATGGTGAGATTCGTGACTCATTGGCACAATTTTATACTGACTTAAACATCGATGGTAGTTTTATTTCTTTAGGCGACAATCGTTGGGGCTTACGTTCATGGTACGCAATTGATTCGATTGACGAAGAGATTAACCATGGATTAGAAGACGAAGACGACGAAGACAAACCAAAACGTAAAAAACGTAAAAAAGTTAACGCCTTTATTACTGGCGATGAAGATGCGATTGATTATAACGATGATGATCCAGAAGATACTGATCTAGCCGATGAAGACGATGATGAATTATTCGAAGATGAAGACGACGATGATGAAGAAATCAAAGCATATAATTCTGATTTACAAGAAATCGGTGCAGATAAAGATGATGAAGAAGAGTTAGATGGTAGCATTGAAGAAGAATTGACAATCATCGATGACGAGGATCTTGAAGAAGACGAAGATGATGAAGAGTATAGTGAGGAAGAGGAATAAACTTCTTTCAAAAAAAAAGGAATCTTGACGATAATGTCGAGATTCCTTTTTTTAGAATCGATCATTTAAAAAGAAGTTTTCTGATTGAATTCTTTTATTTTGATTTTTTTCGTAGTTTGCAACGAAAACACAAGAATAAAGGGCGTTTAGCAGATAATCCATACTCAGTTGCGATGAAAAAGTGGATAGTTTAACATTTTTACTTTCGTTGACTGCCGCTAATAAAAGTACATCGGCTAATAGACCAATATGAGAATTTGGATAAGCAGTGACAACAATTAATGGTACCCCACGTTGTTTTAATATTTTTGCGATATGATAGTTGTTTTTGCTTTCTCCACTATAAGATAGTAAAATGGCGCAATCACTTTCATTAAAACTATTAGCTAAATGATGCTCTTCACCTGGAATATGTGAGGATAAAATATGGTAGCCGATTTTCATCATTTTATTTTGGAAATTTAGTGCAGGAATCGCGGTATCTCCATAAGCAAAAATGCCCACATGTACGGCCTGAGTGATTAATTTAACCGATGATTCGAGACTTTCATCAGAAAAAAGTTGTGCGGTTTGATTGATTGAGTGAATCGATAGTTCTTTTAATTTATCGGTAATATCTGTGTAAGTATCGTCTTCTGAAAAAGGAAAATCAGGATCAACAAGTAAAACGTCATGTGGTTGATAATGTAACTGCGAGGCAAGTTGCATTTTAAAATCTTTAAAACCTTTCAAACCAATTTTTCGGCAAAGACGGACGATACTTGAAGTCGATGTGTAAGTTTGTAAAGCGAGCTCTTGGATTGATTGGGTTAATATTTTTTCAGGATTAAGTAAAATTTGCTCGGCTATTTGCTTTTCAGTTGGATTAAAATCTTTTTGTTGTTGGAGACGGGATAATATATTCATACAATCACCTTTTATCCTTTCAATTCAATGAAAAAAAGTTCAAAATATTCGTTAAGTAAACAAATCTTTTGAACTTTGTGCCAAAATAAAGGGGAGTAGTTTACCTTTAGAACCCCTTATGATTTAATTAGTGTAACATAAAGATGGAGGAGATTACATGTTAAGTATTGCTTATATTGGGAATGGGAAAAGTACCAATCGCTACCATGCACCGTTTGCTCAAAAAGTTGAAAACATTCAAATTAAAAAAATTTATGCTAGAAGTGAACCTACTTGGGATAAATTAAAGGATGTGGAATATGTTTCGGACACCGATTCAATTTGGACAGACGAAGAAATTGAACTTGTCGTAATTTCAACACCACCAACGAGCCATTATCAATTTGCTAAAGAAGCGTTATTGAATGGGAAAAATGTTTTAGTGGAAAAACCATTTTGCGAAACGACAGAAGAAGCACTCGAGCTTTTTACTTTGGCAGAAGAATCGAACCTAATGCTACAATGTTATCAAAATCGTCGCTTTGATTCTGATTTTTTAACAGTTCAAAAGGTGATTGAAAGTGGTGTCTTAGGTGATATTTTAGAGGTGGAAATGCATTTTGATTATTTCCGACCAGAAGTCCCTTTGAATACGCATCATTTTTCAAAACTTGATGGTTTCTTCTATTCACATGCTTGTCATACATTAGATCAAGTCTTATCTTATTTCGGTAAGCCGTTAAATACAACTTATGATGTTCGTCAATTATTAGGCGAGAATCGTTTGAACGACTATTTCGATTTGGATTTATTTTATCAAGATGGACTAAAAATTTCAGTGAAGTCTAGTTATTTTAGAATTAAAGAACGACCAAGTTTTGTTGTTTACGGTACAAAAGGTTGCTTTGTTAAACAGACCAAAGACCGTCAAGAAGAACATTTAAAATTATTCCATATGCCAACCAACTCTGATTTTGGCGTTGATTTACCGGAGCATTATGGTGTCTTAACATACATGGATGACGCAGGGCGTTATCATGAAGAAAAAGTTGTTTCTGAAATTGGTGATTATAGTCGTTTCTATGAAGCTTTATATCAAACGATTAAACACGGAGCACCACAATTGGTAACAAAAGAACAAACAATCACACAAATTGAGATGCTGAATGAAGGTATCGCACAGATGAATCAAAATATCAAATAAAAAAATGGCAAAACCTTTTGAGGATGAATATCCATCAGAAGGTTTTGCCATTCTTTGTGACTTAACGTATACTGTAGTAAGTAAATTTAACGCACCTTAAGGGAATCGAACCCCTGTCTTAAGAACCGGAATCTTACGTGATATCCACTACACTAAAGGTGCAACACCATATCAGATTATCAAACTTTCAGAATAATTACAAGGGGAATTTAAATGAAATTTCAACAGCAATTATCCCATAGTCAAAAACAAAATCAAACACAAAAACTGGCAATGACGCAGCAATTGCAACAATCGATTCAAGTTTTACAGTTTTCAAGTGAAGAATTACATGCTTTCATTGAAAATGAAGCGCTGGAAAATCCGCTATTGGGTGTCGAAGAATATGATTATCCAGTGAGTAATCATTCTACAGCCAGTGGTCCGGGAATGGAAAATGATTATTTTTCTCAAATGCCAGATAGCAGTCTCTCACTATTTGAATCACTAATCGAGCAGGTTCATTTAAATTATCGTGATACCTATTTAAGAAAACTCGTCTTATTTTTAGTCGAGTATATTGATTTAAATGGTTTTTTAACGATTTCGTTAGAAGAAGCAGTGGAGCAAACAGGCAGTACTGCGATTCAAATGCTTGATGCTTTAGTCTTGCTACAACAATTAGATCCGGCTGGTGTGGGTGCTCGTGATTTACAAGAAGCGCTCATGTTGCAAACGGAACGCGATGATAGTGCTCCAAATTTGGCTTATATCATTTTAGAAGAGTTTTTTGAAGAATTAGTCAATCGAAAATGGGAGGTCATTGCCAAACATTTTGGTATCCTTTTACAAGAAGTTCAAGTTGTCTTTGATTATTTACAGCATTTAACGCCAACACCAGGAGCGGTTTTTGGAGATACTAAAGATTTATACATCGTACCGGATCTAACGGTTAAAGTTGATGGCGAGCAAATTGAACTCTTCTCAAATAAAAGAAGCGTGCCTAAAGTGATTTTCCAGCAAGCTTATTTTGAGCAGATGAAACAAAGTGGTGACCCAGAAGTTGCGGCATATTTAAAAGAAAAACAACAAAACTTCCAGACGCTTCAAAAAATGATTATTCAACGGGGAGACACGATTTATCGAGTGGGACAATTTATCGTTAACCACCAGAGAGAATTTTTCTTAAATAAAGAACGACCAATTAAACCATTAATCTTAAAAGAAGTCGCTGAAAGTCTCGATGTTCATGAATCAACCGTTAGTCGTGCGGTTAATGGTAAATATTTAGCCGTTGATTTTGGTGTTTTTGAATTAAAAACCTTCTTTAGTCACAAACTTGTTTCAAAAGCTGGCGAAGAAAGTTCAACGGATGATGTTAAACAACGTTTGAAAAAAATCGTTGATCAAGAGAATAAACAAAAGCCGTTATCCGACCAAAAGATTGTCGATTTGTTAAAAGAACAAGGGATTGAATTGTCTCGTAGAACAGTCGCTAAGTACCGAGAACAGTTGGGAATTCTAGGCTCTTCAAAGCGCAAGCGTTATGAGTAAGTGAGTGAATGAACAAGGGATTTATTTTTGTTCATTCACTCTTTTTTGTATTATTAGTTGCCAAAATAATTACATTATGCTAGAATCATGGGTGTGAGGGATAACAAAAATTCACAGAAATCTTTTTTTTACTCTATCTGGGTCGTGTTAGGTCTATATGGGACTAAAACAGTCCAAGGAGGGGTTATATGCTTGATGAACTTAAAATAATTGAATCGATAGCACCAGATATTTTTCAAACGGTTCAAGAACGGTATCGGATTTTACAAAATATTTATTGGATGCAGCCGGTTGGGCGTCGCGTCTTAGCTGATACACTGGATACTACCGAGCGCATCTTGCGAACAGAAACAGATTTGTTAAAAAAGTTAGAACTCATTGATACTTCTAAAAGTGGTATGAAGTTAACAACGAAAGGTGAACGTGTTTATCATCAATTAGGACATTTAACCGATCAGTTGTTTGGAATGGATCGTTTAGAACGAGCCTTAGCCAATCACTTTGGTATCAGTCGTTGTTTAATTACACCAGGAAATAGCGATCAGCAAGAAAAAGTCATTGATGAATTAGGTTACCTATTATGGGACAGCTTAAATCAACAACTACCAAATGGCCGCAACGTTATTGCGGTGATGGGTGGGACAACAATGGCCAAGGTTGCTGAGAAAGTCTCCAATCTTGAAACGAGTCATCGACATAATTTGTTTGTCCCTGCCAGAGGCGGAATTGGCGAATCGGTTAAGGTTCAGGCCAACTCAGTTAGTGCCATGATGGCGATGCAATCAAGAGGTGATTATCGCTCACTCTATGTACCCGAACAGTTAAGTTCGACAACGTATGATTCACTTTTACAAGAACCTTCGATCTTAGAAGTACTCAACTTGATTAGTGAAGCGAATTGTGTTATTCATAGTATTGGAAGGGCCATTCATATGGCAGCTCGTCGAAAAATGACAGAAGAAGACTTAGTCATGCTTAAGCAAAAAAATGCTGTAGCAGAATCCTTTGGTTATTTTTTTAATGAGAATGGTGAAGTTGTTTATCGAATTCCACGCATCGGTTTAGATCTAAAGGATATTTTGAATATCCCTTATGTATTTGCTGTTGCAGGTGGAAGAAGCAAAGCAAAGGCCATTCACGCATACATGAAGAACGCACCAAAACAAACGTGGCTGATTACAGATGAAGCCGCAGCAAATGCGATTTTAAAAGGGGTCACCCTTTAAAAATAAAATTTTTATGATTTTCATAAGGAGGAAATCTTAAATGACAATTAAAGTAGGTATTAATGGATTTGGACGTATCGGACGCTTAGCATTTCGTCGTATCCAAGAAGTAGAAGGAATCGAAGTTGTGGCTATCAATGATTTAACAGACGCTAAAATGTTAGCTCACTTGTTAAAATATGATACAACACAAGGACGTTTCAACGGTACAGTTGAAGTTCATGAAGGATCATTCAACGTGAACGGAAACGAAATCAAAGTTCTAGCAAACCGCAACCCTGAAGAATTGCCTTGGGGCGAATTAGGTGTTGAAATCGTGCTAGAATGTACTGGATTCTTCACTTCTAAATCAGCTGCTGAAAAACATTTAACAGCTGGTGCAAAACGTGTAGTTATCTCAGCTCCTGGCGGAAACGATGTACCAACAATCGTTTACAACACAAACCACGAAACTTTAACAGGTGATGAAACAGTAATTTCTGGTGCTTCATGTACAACTAAC
>DXBN01000213.1 GCA_019116505.1 Candidatus Enterococcus avicola
GGTGCTGAAAATCCTCATAATTTCTTATTACCGAGTGATAGTAAACAAATTATTTTTGGTCATGTGATTGATGGTGCAGCGATTTTGGAACAACATCGGATGCCACAAATGGTTATTGATATTTGCCGCCAACATCACGGCACAACGTTGATGAAATTCTTCTACTTTAAGGCAAAAGAACGTAATCCCGATATTCAGGAGTCTGAGTATCGCTATCCTGGTCCAATTCCACAAACAAGAGAAGCGGCTGTTGTCAGTATTGCGGATAGTTGTGAAGCGGCAGTTCGGGCGATGGATCATCCAACCAATCAAAAGATTAATGAATTTGTGACGAATTTAATCCAAGATCGTTTGCTCGATGGTCAATTAGATGATTCTGGTTTAACAATGAAAGAAATTAAAATTATTCAACACTCGTTAGTTAACGGCTTATGTAGTACGTTCCATTCTCGAATTAAGTATCCGAAGATGGAATCAGAAGCAGTTGAAATGAAACAAGAACAAGAAAGAAGAGATAAGAATGGAAATTAACTTTATTGATGAAACGAATCAAGTCCCGACCAAGGACCAAAAAGATATCGATTCTTTATTGCAATTTGCTGCTGATTTTTTAGAGTTACCTGAAAATACTGAAATGTCAGTGACGTTTATGGACAATGCCAGTATTCAAATTATCAACCGGACTTATCGTGACAAAGATGTTCCGACGGATGTCATTAGTTTTGCTTTTGAAGAAGAGGGTGAAGATGAATTACCCGTCTTCTTTTCTAAGGATTTTGAGATGGCGATAGATTTACCAAAGACCTTAGGTGATTTAATGATTTCTGTAGAGCGCGCACGTGAACAAGCCCAAGAATATGGACACACTTATGAACGCGAGCTTGGTTTTTTAGCTTTACATGGCTTTTTACATTTAAACGGCTATGATCACATGAACCCCAAAGATGAAGCAGAAATGTTCGGACTACAAAAGGAAATTTTGAATGCTTATGGATTACAAAGGTAAGAAAGAAGATATTGGAAAAAACAAGCATTTTATTCGTTCAGTCGAGTTTGCTGTTACAGGAATCAAAACCGTTTATCATGATGAACGAAATATGCGTGCACATACGATTCTTGGGGGAGTTGCAATCGTGCTAGGTTTGTTATTCCAATTAAATCGTTGGGAATGGCTTTGGCTACTATTAAGTATTTTTTTAGTAATTGTGATGGAAATTATTAATACGGCTTTTGAAAATGTGGTCGATATGATAACCGATTTTCATTTCCATTCAATTGGAAAAAAAATCAAAGATATGGCAGCAGGTGCGGTACTAATTACCGCATTATTTGCACTGATTGTTGCTTGTTTCATTTTTTTACCTAAAATTTATCAATTGTTTTTTTAAGAAAGAGGGACAAATATGTCAGAATATAAATCAGGTTTCGTCGCAATTGTCGGCCGGCCGAATGTTGGTAAATCAACACTTTTAAATCGAATTGTTGGTCAAAAAATTGCAATTATGAGTGACAAAGCTCAAACAACACGTAATAAAATTCAAGGTGTTTCAACGACAGATGAAGCGCAAATTGTTTTTATTGATACGCCAGGGATTCATAAACCACGTCATCGTCTCGGTGATTTCATGGTTGAAACAGCTTATAGTGCGATGCGTGAAGTCGATATCGTCTTATTTATGATTAGTGCGGATCAAAAACGCGGTAAAGGGGATGACTTAATCATTGAACGTCTGAAAAAAAGTCATGTACCCGTTTATTTAGTTATTAATAAAATCGATAAAATTCATCCGAACGATTTATTAGCGATTATCGATGATTATTCAAAACAAATGGATTTTGCAGAAATTGTACCGATTTCTGCTACTGAAGGAAATAATTTTGAGCGCTTGATGGAAACGTTGACCGCACAAATGCCAGAAGGCCCACAATATTTCCCAGAAGAACAAATTACTGATCATCCAGAGTACTTTATTGTTTCAGAATTAATTCGTGAAAAAGTCTTGTTCTTTACGCATGATGAAGTACCGCATTCAGTAGCGGTAACGATCGATTCGATGAAACGTAACGAGAACAATAAAATTGAAATCCAAGCAACCGTTATTGTTGAACGTGATAGCCAAAAAGGTATTATTATCGGTAAAGGCGGAAAAATGTTGAAATTAATTGGTACGAAAGCCCGTCTGGATATTGAACATTTACTAGGAGATAAAGTCTTTTTAGAACTTTGGGTTAAAGTTCAGAAAGATTGGCGTGATAAACAAACCAATTTGAAAGACTTTGGTTACCGCGAAGAAGAGTACTAAGCATTAGGAAGAGCTGTGACGATCGTCATGGCTCTGCTTTTTTATGAAGTTTGGTGGAGGAGGAACTCGATGAATCATATTGCAGAATCAAAAGGCATTGTCTTGTTCACTAAAGACTATAAAGAAAAGGACAAGCTTGTTAAAATTTTTACCGAATCAGCGGGGAAACTCATGTTTTTCGTTAAAGGGGCACATCGTAAAAATAATCCTTTAACACCTGCAATTATGCCTTATACTCAGGCCATTTACTTAGGGAAATTTAATCAAGAAGGACTGTCTTTTTTAAATGCTGCTAAAGATATTCAACCTTTTTTAAAGATTCAACAAGATATTTTTCCGGCAGCTTATGCGACTTATTTACTAGCTCTGACAGATGCGGCGATTGAAGATCGTGTATATGATCCGAACTTATTCACCTTTTTACAACAAGCTTTGAATTTACTTGATGAAGGTAAAGATTTCGAAATCGTCACAAATATTTTTGAAATCCAAATTCTACAACGTTTTGGTGTCCTGTTTAATTGGGAACAGTGTCAAATTTGTGGACAGACACAAGGAAAATTTGATTTCTCCCCAAAATATCATGGCTTGTTGTGCGAACGTCATTTTTTTGAAGATAAAAATCGATATCAAGCCAATCCGATAGCAATTCATTTTATCCGCCAATTTTCACAAATTTCTTATCAAAACATTCAATCGATTTGCTTGAAAGAAGAAACGAAAAAACAAATCCAAAAAGTGATTGATCAATTGTATGAAGAATATGTTGGTATTCATTTAAAGAGTAAAAAATTTATCGAACAGATGAATGAATGGGGCAATTTATTGAAGCCAATAAATGAAAATGAAGAAAATGGGGAAAAGGATTGACAAGTCTGTTCAAAAAGAATTATGATAGAAACAACTGAATCATGCGTTGAACATTATAAGAAATAAGAGTGTAATCCTTTAAGCGAGTTTGGGAGAGTGTAAGCCAGATAGTGATCCTTTTATTTTGGGCGATTGTGAGCATTTAAAACGAAGCTGCCGAGCAATCGGAAGTAGGGTGGAACCGCGAATTTATTCGTCCCTATACTTGTCTAAAAAGATAAGTATAGGGACTTTTTTATTCGCCACAGTCGAGAGTTTGATGCAGTTGAAAAGAAGCAGGAGGAATAAATATGACAAAAAAACAAACCGTGCAAGAAATGATTATCACATTGCAAAATTTTTGGTCAAGTAATGGTTGCATGTTAATGCAAGCCTATGATACAGAAAAAGGAGCAGGGACAATGAGTCCATATACATTTTTACGTGCAATTGGACCAGAACCATGGAATGCCGCTTACGTGGAGCCTTCCCGTCGTCCAGCAGATGGTCGTTATGGTGAAAATCCAAACCGTTTGTATCAACATCATCAATTTCAAGTTGTAATGAAACCTTCACCAGATAATATCCAAGAATTGTACTTAGAAAGTTTACGTTTACTAGGGATTGATCCACTAGAACATGACATTCGTTTTGTAGAAGATAACTGGGAAAATCCTTCAATGGGGTGTGCCGGTCTTGGTTGGGAAGTTTGGTTAAATGGGATGGAAATTACGCAATTTACTTATTTCCAACAAGTTGGAAGTTTACCGTGTTCACCAGTAACTTCTGAAATTACTTATGGATTAGAACGTTTGGCGTCTTATATTCAAGAAGTGGAAAGTGTTTATGATTTAGAATGGACCAATGGTGTCAAATACGGAGAAATCTTTAACCAACCTGAATATGAACATTCAAAATATTCATTTGAAATTAGCAACCAAGAGATGCTATTAGATAATTTTAATAAATTTGAAATTGAAGCACAACGTTGTATTGAAGCAAGTTTGGTACATCCGGCTTATGATTACATTTTGAAATGTAGCCACAACTTTAACTTACTTGATGCAAGAGGAGCGGTTTCTTCGACAGAGCGCGCAGGATATTTGGCACGAATCCGTAATTTATCTCGTGAAGTAGCCAAGATTTTTGTTGCTGAACGTGCAAAACTTGGTTATCCACTATTAAGTCCTGAAGAAGCACAAAAATGGTTAAAGGAGGAAAACTAAGATGGGGAAAAATCTACTATTTGAAATTGGATTAGAAGAAATGCCCGCACATATCGTTGTGCCAAGCATGAATCAATTAAAAGAAAAAACAGCGGTATTTCTAAAAGAAAATGTTTTAAATTATGACGAGATTGCTGCTTATTCAACGCCGCGCCGTTTAGCAATCTATGTCACAAACGTCGATGAAAGACAAGCAGATCAAGAAGAAGTTGTGAAAGGTCCGGCAAAAAAAATTGCTTTGGACGCTGAAGGTAATTGGTCGAAAGCTGCTCAAGGTTTTGTTCGTGGACAAGGCTTGACGACAGATGATATTTTCTTCCAAGAAATAAAAGGTGTTGAATACGTTCACGCAAAAAAACATACAGATGGAAAAGCGGCATTTGAAGTGTTGGCAGGCTTAAAAGACGTATTAACCAGCTTAACGTTCCCTGTAACGATGCATTGGGGAAAATATGATGTGGAATACATTCGTCCGATACATTGGATTGTCGCGCTATTTGGCGATGAAGTCATCCCATTTGACTTCCTAGATATCCAAACAGGCCGCACTTCAAGAGGTCATCGTTTCTTAGGGCATGACGTGACATTTACGACGGCTGATGAGTATTTAGAAAAATTAGCAGAAGTTTATGTCATTGCCGATTCGAAACGTCGTGAAGAGATGATTATCGATCAAATCCAACAAATTGCGACAAAAAATAGTTGGAAAATCGAACTTGACGCAGATTTACTAGAAGAAGTTAATAACTTACTTGAATATCCAACAGCTTTTGTCGGCAATTATGCTGAAAAATATTTATCTGTCCCTGAAGAAGTGTTAGTTACTTCAATGAAAGAACACCAACGCTATTTTGATGTTCGCGATGCAAATGGTCAGA
>DXBN01000214.1 GCA_019116505.1 Candidatus Enterococcus avicola
CGTGGGGTCTCAATTGTCGATATCGCAGAGCTCGTTATGTTTTTACAAACGGAATACATTCCCCATCTTACACTTGAAACCTGTATCGAAAGTGTCAATGCGGTCTTAACGAAACGTGAAGTTCATAATACCATCTTGACGGGTATTCAATTGGATATTTTAGCGGAAGAAGATTCATTACTTCAGCCCCTTCAAAGTATCGTAGCAAAAGATGAAGGTCTATACGGGATTGACGAAATCCTCGCTTTATCGATTGTGAATGTCTACGGTTCGATTGGGTTTACGAACTATGGCTACATTGATAAAGTTAAACCAGGTATTCTAAAAAAATTAAACGATAAAAGTAGTGGCCGCGTCCACACTTTCCTAGATGACATTATCGGCGCAATCGCTGCTGCAGCCGCTAGTCGGTTAGCTCATAGCAATCAAAATGTCCTTGACGAAGAGAAAAAATAATAAAAAAAACGAGCTGCCAATTACTTGGTCGCTCGTTTTTTGGTTTTTAAAGATCTTCGCCCCATAAAAACAAACAAGAAGAAAATCAATTCAATTAGGATAAAAAACAAAATAAAACAATACATGAAAAATTGTTCGGGTAAGATGTTAATAATCGGATCGGTAACTGGATTAAAAATCCAATCATCATTACTAAAAAACAATTGATGAAATAACACAAAAAATGTATTAAAGCCGACAGCCATAACGAAAGCTAGTCCGACTGGTACAAACATTCCCCATTGAAAAGGACGAACAAGACGCCACATTTTTTGTCGATTCCATAAGTAATAAATAAAGTAAACACTTGGAATCAAGGTCACGATTAGGACTCCGTAATTCAAAAGAAATAAATCTTTCACATCGTAAAAATGCCCCAGTCCTGCTTCAGACATTGGGAAATTAGGTAGTTTTAATTCCGTCACCCACGGTTTATTTAAAAAATCTAATAACAAACGATAGTTTTCTAATAACGTTTCTTTGGTTAAACCAGAGATTGTTTCTAAATCAAAACGAGTAATGCTCCAACGAAACAAAGGCACAAAATTAATTGTTGCGGTAATTGCTAAACTGATACTCGTTAGAAACAAACTGAAAAAACCAAAAAATTCAATAACTCTTGTCTTTTTCACACTCATATTAAAACACCCATTCGTCAAGGCTATCGACAATATAAGTCGGTTTTACCGGTAAATGCGGCACAGCCTCTTTTGATGTAAAACCTGATAAAACGAGTAAGGAATCAAGCCCATTGCGAATCCCTGATTGAATATCTGTCTCGTAGTTGTCACCAACCATCAAAACTTCTTCTTTTGTTAAAGAAATTTGCTCCAAAGCTTTTTCCATAATAATCGCTTCTGGCTTGCCAATATAAACGGCTCGTTGCTGTGTTGCCGATTCTAATAAAGCAATTAGTGAACCTGCGCCCGGAATCAAGCCCCGTTCAGTAGGAATATTCTTATCTGGATTCGTACCAATAAACAAAGCGCCTTGGCGAATAGCTAGTGTTGCAGTCGTTAATTTTTCATATGTCACTTCAGAATCGAGCCCAACAACCACATAATCCGGATCTTTTTCATTCCAAGTAAAACCTGCTTGTAAGATTAACTGAATTAAACCAGCTTCTCCAACGGCATAAAAAGAAGTGCCTCGGTTCATATCACGCATGTAATCGATTGTGGCTAGCGTTGCTGTGTAAACTTCTTGCGGTTCTACTCGAATTTCAAACTCCTCTTTCAGACGTTGCGCAACATGTTCGGGTGTTTTCGTTGTATTATTCGTAACAAATAAAAAAGGGATGTCCTTTTTTTGTAAGCTTTCAACAAAGCGTTTCCCCGCAGGGATGATTTCTTTTCCACGATAAATCGTACCATCTAAATCAACTAAGTAACCGTTATATCTCATACGTCTTCTCTTTTCCGAATCGTAAAGCCTTTCCCTGATTCCTTTTTATTGCCACTTGCTTCTGGCTTTTCTTTCGTTGCCCGTACTTGTGATTTTTGTTTCACTTTTGGTTTTGGTTTTGGCTTTGTACGAGACTTTTGAACCGCTTCTTTTTTCTCTTCGATATGCGCTTGGCCTGTGACTTGTTTTGTTTTACGGCGACGTTGGCTTGTTTTTTCACGCTTGCCACCAATTCTTTGAATCACAAAATACGCACAACCAAAATTACAATATTCATATAGATAGTCTTCTAAAGTATCAATCCGTTGTTCTGGTGTTGCCTTTTTATTATCGACTTCAAAAAATCCACGTAGTCGTAACTGTTCGTAACCCCAGTCACCAACAATATAATCGTAGCGTGCGAGTACCTCACTAAAGCGCTCACCAATTTTTTCAACTTGGAAGCCTTCTCGATAATCCACTACTACTTTATATTGGCGATTGCCAATCATTAATTCTGTTTCGTTAAGCATCACAGCCAATTCCCCTTTTTTGGGAGCTTTTTCGGTTGGCTCTTCAATAATCTCTTCTAAGACGCTTGTTAGCTTATCTGTTAAATTTTTATTTTCATCGCTCATTTTTTCACCGCCTGTTTTTTTATTATACATTGTTTCAGATGGCTTTGGTAGCTACCATTAACTGAATTGACACTAGTCTTAATTTTTTAAATGCGTTCCCAATACGGTCCGAATAAATTCGGGGAATAAAAACTCAATCTTTCCCGCAATTTCAATTGTTGGGAAGAAAGGAATAAACATCCAATGATCGACCGTTGTAAAGGTATACTCTCGGTTAGGATCAATTTCTTCGCCTAACCATAGAACTTGAGCATTCGTTTTGTCGTAATAAAAACCAGAGTAAACAATCTCACCAAATATTTTCCCACGAAACCCCATTCCTACAATTGGGAATCTTCGTAAGAATCCACGGTTTTTCTCGACTTCAAGCACAAAGCGAATAAAGTCGGATCCTTTTAAAGTCACACGAATTAAATGCATCGGATGTGGTAAAATTTGATGCAAATCATTTTGATCAATACGTCCTTTAACCAATGGATTTAAAAAGAGACCGGTATTAATAATCGCCGCTGTCGTCTGACCTCTGACTTTCATCGCTCTTAACGTATCGGAAGTTAGTGAGCGTTCATTAGGCACATAGATTGGCAAATCTTCTTCTAATCTTGTCACTTCTAACGCTTTTAAACGGTTTTGGCCTTCAAGTATGTAACTTTCAATCTCCGCTTGGTCTTCTGGATAAGATATCATCTCTTCGGTCGCAAAAGTATAGGCTTTTTTATCTATAATGACGCGACTTCCATCTAATGTTAAAACGATTTCGCCAACATATTGACCAAATTTCCCCGCTGCAGCAATGAGTGTGTCATTTACTTTTTTCCCATCAACAAATAAATGATGTGTATGCGAACCAATAATGACATCGATGCTTGGAATTTCTTCGGCTATCCGAAAATCATCTTCAATACCGAGGTGGCTTAATAAAATTAAAACATCCACTTCTTTTTTTAAGTCGACGGCTAGCTGTGGTAAAATTTCTTGCCATGCGCGAATGTCCCAACCATTTGGCTGATAAGTTAAAGGAAAATAGGCCGTTAATGCAACAAATCCTATTTTCGTTCCTTGTTCAGTGACATGAATACCGTAAGGTTTGGCCCAATCGGGGTATTGTAACGTTTTTGCATCAAATAAATTCGCCA
>DXBN01000215.1 GCA_019116505.1 Candidatus Enterococcus avicola
GACCAATTCCGTTAAACGTTAATGTTCCTTTTTCACGGATTACACCATGTTGTAAAATGTGACCGATCGAATGCGGTGCACGGTTTGTCACACGCGTATCAATTCCTTGTATTTGACGACCCGCACTGATTGCAACGATTTTCACTTCTGAATGTGAACCTTCGCCCACTAATTCAGAATCAAAGTCTGCTACGATGTTGCCATCGTTCATCACACCAATTGCCCAGTCAACCGATGCATCACGTAAAATATAACCACGACGATTAATATAAGTTGAGATATTCTCACCTAATTGATCAATCGCTGAGTATTTTACTTTTGCTCCAGCTTTTGCAATGATTTCAACGACGATGTTCCCTGAAAGTTTTTCAGTTGTTTCGCCTTCTGATTTGAATCGTTCTAAGTAGCTGAACTCACTATTTTCTTCCGCTACGATTAAAACGTGTTTATAGAAATGATGACCAAGTGCTTGATTGTGATTGAAGATTGCTTCAAGTGGTTTTTCGATAACCACATTTTTAGGAACATATAAGAACATTCCGCTATTCATGAATGCCGCATGGGCTGCAGTCATTTTATCTTCGTCCATCGGTACTGCTTTTGTCATGTAGTATTCTTTAACTAATTCAGGATGGTTTAACATCGCTGTAAATAAGTCGGTAAAGATGACACCTTGGTTCGTTAACGTAATTGGTAATTGTTCAAAAATCGTTACGTCATCTTGTTGAACAACCATTGGATGGTTATTCATATCATCAAACGCTGGTACCGAAGTAATTTCAGCCGTTTCACCGTCTAATGCTGCTTCGCTAATGTTAAAGAGCGGCCAACGCTCATATTTTACACGCTCAATTTTTGGAAAATCTAATGTTGTTGCTTTTTCTAAAGCTTGTTCTCGTAATTCCAGCATCCAAGTCGGTTCTTCTTTGATGGCCGAAAAAACTTTTACAGCGCCTAAATAGTCTTGTAAATTTTTCTTCATCAATAAAAACCTCCTGTTAAGCTTCTTCTTCTTTGTAGTCGATACCTAATTCTTTACTAATTCCTGCATAACCTTCTGCTTCTAAACGTTTCGCAAGGTCCGCGCCACCAGTCATTACCACGCGACCTTCCATCATAATATGTACCACATCTGGTGTGATGTAGTTTAATAGACGTTGGTAATGCGTAATGATTAATGAACCAAAGTTGTCGCCGCGCATCTCGTTAATGCCTTTTGCTACAACTTTTAATGCATCGATATCTAAACCTGAGTCAATCTCATCTAAGATTGCAAAAGTTGGTTCTAACATTAATAATTGTAAGATTTCGTTACGTTTTTTCTCTCCACCTGAGAAGCCTTCGTTTAAGTAACGTTCAGCCATTTCCTCAGCCATGTTTAAAAGAGCCATTTTTTCATCTAATTTTTTGATGAATTGCATAACAGAAATTTTATCGTCTTCATCACGTTTAGCGTTGATTGCTGCACGCATGAATTCTGCGTTCGTGATTCCTTGAATTTCACTTGGATATTGCATCGCTAAAAATAGACCTAAACGCGCGCGTTCATCTACTTCTAATTCTAAAATGTTTTCGCCATCTAAAAGGATTTCCCCTTCAGTCACTTCATAATTAGGGTTCCCCATAATCGCAGCAGATAACGTTGATTTACCTGTTCCATTTGGTCCCATGATTGCGTGAATTTCTCCTGTATTGATTGTTAAGTTCACGCCTTTTAAAATCTCTTTATCTTCAATTGACACGTGTAAGTTTTTAATCTCTAAAACGGACATGCAAATACCTCCAATTAATTTTTTCATTCTCATTCATTGTAGACTAATTGAGAATGAAACTCAAACTTTGAAACTCAAAAACTCAAATTATTCCTCAAATATTTCGTGTTTCGGTAAAATAAGACAAGAAACGAAACACAGTCAGAGTAAATAGCATCGCTTCTAAAACCTTGTACCGATTCGAACGGTCAACAAGTCGCTAATTTAACGCTTGTGCTTCACAAAGTTCAATTAATTAAAGCAAATGACACCTAATAAGAAAACTATTTTTCAATTACTATAGCTATCAATCATCAACTCATTTACTTCTCAATAATAACTCCTTGTTCAAATAAATAATCTACCTTGACTCGCTTGTTAGAGGGTTACTCCATCAGACGATCAATGAATACTCTTTAAAACTATTCTAAACTACTTATGTCACACTTGCCATGATCTGCCTTTGTCCGCTCCATTTACTTCTTGATCTCAACAAACAAAAAACACAATGCCTCCTTCAAAAGAAGGGACATTGTGTTTTTTAATTATTAGTTCTTAGTCTTCAGAAGATAAGAAACCTTTTGCTAACAATGCTGCTAACGCGCCACCAACTAGTGGAGCTGCGATATATACCCAAACTTGTGATAAAGCTTCGCCACCAACGAATACTGCTGGAGCTAAACTTCTAACTGGGTTTACAGACATACCTGTCATTGGTACACCAATCACGTGTAATGCTGCTAATGTTAAACCGATAATTAAACCAGCATTACCAACACCAAATGATTTGCTTGTTACCATTAAGATAACGAATACTAATAAAAATGTTAATAAAGCTTCTACAAAGAACACACCTAAAGCACTTGTATCACCAAAAGTTGTTTGTGCTAAGTTGTCTGTTGCTTTTTGACCGGCATTTAAGATGAATAATAATGCTGCACTACCTGCGAACGCACCGATTAATTGACCAATAATATAATAGATAAATTCTGTAACATTCATGCGCTTGTTCATTAACATTGCTAAAGAAACAGCTGGATTTAAATGTGCTCCTGAAACAGTTCCGACAGTGTAAGCTGCGATCATTACTGCTAAACCAAAACCTAATCCAATTCCTAAATACCCAATTGATTCACCACTTAAAACCGCACCACCAGTTCCGATAAAGACTAAGATGAATGTTCCAATTGCTTCTGCTACTAATTTTTTCATACTCTTTCCTCCCGACAAAAAATCTTCTCTCAATTAAGGACTAACCTTAATTGAGAAAAGTTTTTTACTTTTTTATTTATTTAAAAGGGGAACTTTTGGTTTTGCTTCCCGTTTTAACTCACTAATGATTTCTTTACCAGCTTGGTCCCATTGTATCATACGGTAGTAAGCATCATGGTAAAAAATGAATTTGTAATTCCCTTGATACGCTTCAGCTAAGATACGATCTTTAGCAAAAATTGACGTCATCGGATAATCATCATACGCTAAAACCCATAAAGGATTTTGGTGTGCATGGGTTGGCATTAAGT
>DXBN01000216.1 GCA_019116505.1 Candidatus Enterococcus avicola
AAAAACGAATTACCACCAAATTATGAGGAACTAAAAAAATCGATTAGCCGTGCATCCAATTGGAGAGAGCGTTTAGATGCTATCGAAGAATTGGGTCAGTGGAAACATAAGCGTGTAATCGATACGCTTGTCTATAGAATGAACAACGATGCTGTCTATAAAGTGCAAGAAGCAGCTTATCGCCAGCTGAAAAAATTCGGTGAAGACGTTCAATTGCCGGCAAGAAACGAACATGAATTGATTAAAGATGCGAATAAAGTATGGTCTAGAATTAAAAAAAGCTTACCAGCTGATCATACCTATGAAGACTTTAAAGAAAAGCTCAAAAAAATGCGACTTGATTTATATGATACGTACGAAGGCGACAAGGGCGCTGATTTCGATAAGTGGCTCGAAAACACATGGGCAACAGCAGCAACAAGAAGAAAATAAAAAAATCCAGCCTCTCATTGAGAAGCTGGATTTTTTTATAAAATATGCCTATCAATCTTCAAGATCAGTTCAGCAATTTCAGGTTTACTAATTTGATCAACTGCGCCAACTTGGTCACCTTTATGACGTAAATCATCTGTGATTAAGCTTGAGAAAATAACTACAGGTAATTTAGATAATACTGGATGAGTTTTGATTTTTTTTGTCAAGTGATGGCCATCCATTTGGGGCATTTCGATATCTGTAATGACAAACTGTACGTGGTCACTAATATCGCCACCTCTAGAGACAAGGCTTTCTAAATGATCAAAAGCTTCACGACCATTTTCGAAAAACTCAAGATTGACATAGCCCGCTTCAGCCAATGTATCAGCTAGTAGTCTACGAAGCAGTGGGGAGTCTTCTGCGATAATAATTTTCTTATCGGAACGTTCACGTTTACCTAATTTTTTAACAGCGTCGATATTAATGCCTGTGTCTGGATTAATATCCAGTACAATTTTCTCGAAATCAAGTAGTAAAATCATTTGGCCTTGATATTTAATGACACCAATAATTTGTGAATTACCACCTTGATACATTTCAGAAGGTTTTTCAATTTGCTCCCAAGAAATTCGATGAATTTGTGAAACGCTATCTACGTGGAAAACGACAGTTTGTTTATTGAATTCAGCAACAATGAACTTTTGTTCAGGATTGCGTTGGTCTGTCGAAAGACCAAGTACTTTGACCATATCGACAACGGGTAACACTTCACCACGTAACTGAATAATTCCTTCTACATGTGGATGAGCATGTGGGATAAATGTGATGGGAATGGGTTGAATAATTTCTTTCACTTTAATGACGTTAATCCCAAATTTACTGTTTCCTACTTCGAATTCAACGATTTCAAGTTCGTTTGTACCACTTTCTAGCAAAATACCTTTCTGTTCTTGCATGAAATCAACCCCTTCATCTATCTTTAGTAATTCGATTGTATCATGAAAATGTTAATTCTCCTATACTCTGCGTTTAGGTCTCTTGTACCTGATGAATTCAAGATGCTCTCTTTCAATATCTATAATAAATCAAGTGACGAATTTTGAACTTTTTCACTGGGACTTCACATTTCCTTCAACAAACAGAACGATTTTCTTTGTCTTAGTTGAAAAGTAATAGTAAAATGAAGTCAAGTATGTCAGTGTTCCGAGAATTGAAGTATTCATTACATTGGAAAAGCATCTGGCGTTTTTGAGGAGAGAAGATATAGATGACTAAAGTTATGGTGCCTTCTCAGCGGAAGGTAGAGAAAGCTACATTATCGAATGAACGAACGATGTCTACCAAAATTGCGGATTTAAAATCATTGTTTAAGGGCATCGTGTTAATAGCCAACGTATTACCTGTTCTTACTGGATTTTGGCTGGCCTTACATTTTTCTAATACGACGCTTGCTACTAACTGGGGTGTTTTTTTACTTACAATGGCAGGAAGTACGCTAGTGATGGCGGGTGCATTAATCCTCAATAATTGGTATGACGTTGATATTGATACCGTCATGGAACGGACAAAAAAACGTCCAACGGTGACTGGAAATATTTCATTGAAAACCGTTTTGATATTAGGTATAGCCCTATCCATTATTGGTTTTATAGTCTTGTATTTTACAACGTTTGAAGCGGTTATTTACGCGTTTATCGGCTGGTTTTTCTATGTCATTTTGTATACGATGTGGTCGAAGCGTAGATATACGTTGAATACTGTCATCGGTAGTGTGTCGGGTGCGGTGACACCGTTGATTGGTTGGACAGCTATTGCACCTGGCTATCATATGGTTCCGATTGTATTAGCACTTATTTTATTCATTTGGCAAATGCCGCACACATTCGTTATTGCTATGAAGAAATACGATGAATATAAAGCGGCAAAAGTTGCAATGCTACCAGTTGTTCGAGGATTTGCATTTACCAAACGGCAAATTGTTGTATATGTAGCTTGCTTACTTCCATTACCATTCTTGTTAGGATCACTTGGTACAGTCTTTATCGTCATTGCAACTGTGTTAAATGTGGGATGGCTGATTGCAAGTCTAACAGGATTTACTACAAAAGATGATTTGAAATGGGCGCATATGATGTTCCTTTTCTCAGTGAATTACGTAGCAATTTTATTTTTATCAATGATTATTGTCACGTTACCGATTTTCAATTAACTACAACTTATAGTAGACAAGCCAAACAAATTATTTTACCAATTTGTTTGGCTTTTTTTGATATAATCCTAACTAAACATATAGGAATTGAAAAATAGTCTGAAAAGTCATTGACATTTAGCATTTTTCTCCTTACTGTTAGAACATGTTAAGCAG
>DXBN01000217.1 GCA_019116505.1 Candidatus Enterococcus avicola
ATGGTTGATTAGAGTCTTATTTTACGCTTTTTTAGTTGAAAAAACGAGGAAATTTGATTATCTTAGTGGGAGTTAATGGACTAGGGGCCATTTAAATGAAAGAATACTTGATAGAAGAGTTACTAACGGCCAAAAAGTCTCTAGTTTCGACATTGCGTAGAATTGAAAAAGCAGTGGTTTCGCTAGAAGAAAAACAAGCCAACGGTAGTAAGAATCAATCACAAATAACGTTATCCAAAAATCGTGTGGCAGCCTTGAATCTTTCACTTGATTTAATTGAACGTGAGTTAGATAAAAGCTACAATAAATAAGCTTTTCTTATTGCTTTACAATGATTTCGTCTTAGGTATAATAAGAGACCGGCCCAAAAAGAAGGAGGTTGCGCGATGTCAATAACAGACCGTATTATTTTAAAAGGCATGAAGCAAAACAATTTAAAAAATGTTACTTTAGCCTGAATTATTCATACTTCTAATTTTTTAAGTTATTCCCGAAAAATTCTGAGATTTTCCTATTTCAAATGTGATTCTTGCATTTCAAATAACGCATTTGTCAATGGAGGGTCCTTTTTCAAAGACTAAAACTAATTTCTTCCATTTTTTGGGCGCACGAATCCCTTGGATTTCTGTTCATTTTAAAAATTGGGTGTCCTTTCGTTTCTACCAACAAAGTTGTTGGATTTTATCTAGCAAGTAGTAAAACAAGTTTTGGAATACGTGAGAAGAACTCGTTCGCAAGAACATCTTGCGTCCGCTTTTAACTAGCTTTCCAGCCACTTTGAACAAGCGAAGGCGTAGCGTATCCACCTGGAAAGCCGCTTCTTTTGCTGGTAGGCAGACGGTTTTCATAAAATTGACAAGGTTGTAAGCCAGCAGGCTTACCATCAACCGAGCATGATTTTCCAAAAAACTGGAACTGTCCGTTTTGTCCAAATAGAAGCCATTCTTGGCTTCTTTAATATAGTTTTCCATGGTGCCACGCTTGTGATAAAGCTTGAACATCAATTTGGCGGAGTAGTTTTCCGAAAAATTTGTAATCAGATACTCATGGTGAAACAGCAGTTCACCGGCTTCGCGGGTCGATTTGATGCAGACACGGCGCGCTTTCGACCAGCTGCTGGCTTGGTAGGTGGCGGAGTAATAGTAGACCTCCCGTTGTTCCCAAGGATGGTCATCACCGATAGACACAAAGGATTCTGCCAACTTGGCCAATCTCGCATTCGCCTTGAGGCGAATCACATAATAACTCTGGTATGATTCGCAAGTGTCATAAACTTCCGGTGTTGCGAATCCGCTATCTCCCCGCACCAGGATATCGGAGCATGGAAGAGTATGGCCGTAATGTTCTAACATTGGCTCCAGAAATTTTTTAATCCCTTTCGAGGTATAAACATTGCCGGAACGAAGTTCTGCTTTCAAGAAGTCACCGGTTAGACCATCGAAAGCCACCAAAGGATGATAGCCGGTCGTACCATAATGGCTATTAAAATTTGTCGATTCCTGGTTTCCGAATGTATCGGAATGGGTGGAGTCCAAATCAATGATCAGCTCAGTCGCATTCCGTTCCAACCGTGCTTTATCAATCATAGCTTGATTTAAGCTCTGGAATTGGGAGATGGTCTTTTCCGTCATCCGGTCCCAGAATCGTGAAAGAGAAGCCTGGGAGGCGATGTTCTGCTTGTTTAAAATCAAGCGGAAGACGGGGTCTTCCTGCAATAGATTGGCAGAAGAATCTGCAGGATAGCCTGCAATGAGCTGGAAAAGTAATTGTTCCAACATGGAAACATTGTCATGAGTCCAGTAGCGCCGTTCGTCATTGAAAGTTAAGAGCTGCTTTGCCAGTTTTATGAATCCAATCGAATTCATGAATTCTTTAACCAGAACTAAACCGGCATCGGTGGAAAGATTTCCACCGGTATTGGAAAGCAATAATTTTGAGTTGAACTTTACGCGTTTTTCCTGTAATGTAGCCATTGAGAGAACCCCTTTCTTTGGTTAGGTTTAGTCGCTTTAACCATAGCAGAT
The DNA here is from genome assembly GCA_019116505.1 of Candidatus Enterococcus avicola. Lineage (GTDB taxonomy): Bacteria > Bacillota > Bacilli > Lactobacillales > Enterococcaceae > Enterococcus_I > Enterococcus_I eurekensis. Next base: position 2,025 of record DXBN01000217.1, read on the forward strand.
TGGGGTTCTTTTTGTACACCCAAAGGGGGCAGAAAAACAAGTAAAATAGTAGTGCCATCATGCGATTTTAGTAGACGCTTAGAAAAACTATGAATTATTCAGGAAACAAATAGACGAGTCCAAGAGAAAGTAGCATATGCTGCAATGATCGAAAAATACGATTGATTTTTGGCAAAGCAAACAACTCCTTTTTCTTCTATATATAGCATCGAAAAAAAGAAATTCGAGTATGAAACAGTCGATCAATCAGTCAAACTGGCAAATACGTCAAAAAGAGATCCAGTCTATTTCTTTTTCAAATGAAAAAAAAGTACCATAAACAATTCGTTGAAAATTTTTACAACAAATTTACATAAAAACGATGGTACCTTAACAATTCTCTCGTAAGATGAAGGTAACAAAAGGAGGAGAAGTGTTCAATGAAAAAGAAAGCTGTTTATCAATTAAATCAGTCTCAAAAAATGATGGTGTTTGTCTTATCGATGTCTTTATATGGCCTTGCAACATTATTTACCGAGTTAATCCCTTCGATTAATTTAGGGGTGATCGAATTTTCCGTCGAGTATTTTGCGTTTATTCCCTTAACATTAGCCATTTTATTTGATCCGCTCTCAGCAGCACTCGGGGCGGCTACTGGCGAAGTGATTTTTAGTGAAATCATGTTGGGTCAGTTTGGTGGACTTGGTGAGGTCGAGAAATTCATTTTATTCTCCTTAGGAATTTACGTGGCAGGGATGCTCGTGCGTGATCCGTTAAATCGCCGTCAAGTCGCGATTGCTTCTATCACCGGAATTGCGATTCACCAACTACTCGCAGCCGTCGTTGATATCTTAAAAGTGTCCTTTGCCATTGAAGAATTTGAAGCAGTAGCGGGTCTACCACAGTCGGTCATTTTTGTTGAAATGCTATCAGCTGTTAACGATATTTTATTTTCAGGAATTTTGTTTTGTATGTTGCCGACCGTCTATCTCGTTCCTCGTTTGTATGGGAAGATCGAACCCTTACTCGGAATCAAAAAAAGAACGCCTGAACTACGCCCTGCACTATCGGACGTCTTGGGATTGAAAGGGATTGTCATTGGATTTGGGCTATTGTTCTTCGCGATTGGGGCCGAATTTTTATCGAATACAGGTTTTAGTTTAATTGAATTTGAAGCGAGTTGGGCAGAAAGTCCCGTAGCAATTCTCGTCGGGATCATTGTGGGCCTCTTATTCGTGGTGATTTTGATTAAAGGAATCATGAGTCGTCAAGGAACGCCTGGAGGCATGCCGAATGATTGAGTTGAAGAATGTTTCTTTTAGTTACGCTGACAGTAGTGTCGCAACGTTAGAAAATCTTTCCGTGACGATTCCCACTGGGAGTTTTGTAGCCATTGTAGGGGATAACGGTGCAGGGAAGTCAACGTTTTGCAAGTTATTAAATGGCATTATTCCAACGTTTATTGACGGGGAACTATCGGGCGAGATTCGCGTTCAAGGGGTGAAGGTGCGAGAAAAGAAACCGGTAGTTCTAGCCAAGACTGTCGGGTATGTGTATCAAGATTTCGAAAATCAATTATTGCGACCAAAAGTCTTAGACGATGCGTCTTTCAGCCTATTAAACATGGGAGAAGAAGCGTATGAAGAATTGACGATGACGATTTTAGAAGCGCTGGATCTAGACCACTTAGCCGATGAGTATGTGTGGCAACTTTCAGGCGGACAAAAACACTTGCTCGCGCTTGCGGGTGTGCTAGTGCTGTCACCTGAGGTACTTGTCTTAGATGAACCGATCGCTCAATTAGATCCTTATCATGCGAAAAAAATCTATGAACAATTAGCAGTGTTACATCGTCAAGGAAAAACGATTATCGTCATTGAGCACAATACGGCTTTTATTGGTGAATATTGTGACCACGTCTTATTTATGAAAGAGCGAAACATTCGTTGGTTTCTACCTGTCAAAGAGGCATTACAGCGGGTTGAGGAACTGACCGCCGGAGGGATTTTCCCACCACAAGTCACGTTATTAGGCCACGAATTAGTGAAAAGAGGCCTTCAACCAGCAGGGACATTACCGATTACGATCCATGAAGCACTCCCCTATTTGCACCCACTTGAAGCGAGAATCTCACGCCGAGAAAAAGAGGTAGCACAAGCGGAAGTCCCCCCTCTAAGACAGGCCGTCTTAAATTTTCAAGAGGTGAATTTAGAATATAAAAAAATCAATGACCGTCCTCATCCTGTGATAACCCAACTGAACTTGACGATTCATCGCGGGGATCGTGTCGCGATTATCGGCAATAATGGCGCAGGAAAATCGAGTTTACTCAAAATGACTGTTGGATTATTAAAACCAAAAAGAGGCGAAATTCGTTTAAAAGAACAATTGATTCATCGCTTAAAGGCAGAAGAAATATCCAATGTGATTGGGTATGTCTACCAAAATCCAGAAGGCATGTTTATTGAAGATAGTATCGAAAAAGACATTGCTTTTTCAATGAGAGCTCGCGGAATAAAAGACTATCAGACAAGGACTGAAATGCTTTTAACCCAATTTGATTTACTGGCATTACGACATCGCGATGGGCGCTTATTAAGCGGCGGGCAAATGCGCCGGGCGTCTTTAGCAATCGGTGTGGCCTTGTCACCCCAAATTTTGTTGTTAGATGAACCGACGGCGAGTTTGGATATGGCGACGCGCAAACGCATTACCTCAACATTGCAAGCACTCTCTGAATCGATTGAGACAGTCATGATTGCCACACATGATATGCAATTGGTCGCAGAATGGGCAACCCGTATTATTGTGATGAACGAAGGGGTGATCTTAGCAGATGGTCCGCGAGAAGTGATTTTTCAGGATACGCATCTTTTAGAACGGGCAGGTATCGTGGTGCCAGAGATTGTTCAACTGAGTCAACAGCTAAGCGGTGTAATCAGCTACAGTGTAGAAGAGTTTGTCCATCAAGTCGAACAAGGAGGGCGTATTTAATGGAAGAAAGTGGTTTATTAGAAAAATTTTCAGTCGAAACCATCAAGAATCAAATACTGAAAAATGCTTATGGCAATCATGACACGCTGATTGCCCGTTTAGATCCGCGCACGTTATTTATTTGGTACTTCTTTTTTGGGATCATTCCTTGGTTCATCTCGGACGTATGGGTATTAATGGGGTTATTTTTCTTTGTCGCAGTCATGACAAAACTTGCCAATACGGTTCCTTTAATCTTATTTGTTTTTTGTATCGGTATTTTTTCGCAAACGGGCTTTTTACTGCTGTTTACCTTGCTTTTTGGGGGTGATTTATCCAGTATTATCCCATTATTAACCCTCACCTTAAAAATCGCGGTCGTTTCTTTAGCAGCGATTTGCGCCTTTGCCGGGATGGATCCCGATAAGTTAGCCAACGGACTGATGGCCATTGGCTTACCAGAAAATTTTGTGTTTAGTGTCTCTTTTGCGTATCGCATTTTACCAATTTTAATGGATGAGTACCAAACGATTTTATTATCCTACAAATTACGCGGAATTCGCCCGAGTTCTCAAGGAATAAAAGGCAAGTACTTGAACGTGGTCTACCAAGTAAAACTCATGATGAAGGCTTTTTATCCTTTAATGCTCAATATGGCTAAACGCAGTCGGACTACCGTCGAAGCGCTCGAAATAAAAGGGTATCAAGCATCATTAAAAAATAAAAAAGTTCGCCAAATGAAATTACGAAAACTTACTTTTGGCCGACGCGACGTGTGGTTTTTATTGGGATCAATCAGCTATTTCATAAGTGTGATTGGCATCCATTTATTTTTATTCTAATATGAAGGGAGAAATGTCAGATGTTCATCGATACACATACACACGGTAAGCTTGCTAAAAACTTGCCTTTTTCCGAACAATTTACGATTCGGCTATTTCAAGAAGCGAAAAAAAGAGGAGTTGAAGCACTCTGTTTAACGGAGCATTTTAATACACGTGATTTTGATAAGATTTATGCCTACATTCATGATCACTATCCGCGCGAAGGGGATACCTTTTTAGTGGAAGGGGTTCGTGTCTTCCCAGGCATTGAGGTCGATATGGCAGAGGGCGGGCACAATTTAGTCATTGGATCGTACGAAACGATTATCGCACTCCGAGAAGAAATTTTACGTCAAGAGTCCTCAACGGAATTTTTACCGGCAGCACGCTTGTTTCCACTAATCAAACAATACGACGTGATTTTTGGAGCGGCGCATGTCTTTCGTAAAGGGTGTCATAATTTAGAACTGCCTGAAGAATTGATTGCCTATTATGATTTCTTTGATTTAAATGGGAAGGATATGGGAGTGTTAGGTCCGAATAATTATCAAAAAGTGATGGAAGTCGCGGCCTATTATGACAAACCTGTGTTAGCCGGAAGTGACACCCATCAATATTTACAATACGGCTCGGTTACGAATCATTTTGCGCGTCATTTTCAAACGATTGCGGCATTCCGCGAAGAAATGCATCAAGGCGACTATGAAGTCATCGTTAATCCAGCAGTAGCCGAAAAAGTCGAAGGCGCAAATTTAGTTAAGAAAGTGCTAAAACAACTCCAACGTCAAGGTGGCAGTTATGATTTTCCGTTAGCCATTGAATAAAAAAAGAAATTCCGGACAGCTTTTTAGCTAGCGCGGAATTTCTTTTTTATATTGTTCTTTTAATGTATGTAATTGCTGCAGTTTTTCTTGATACGCTTCTGGCGCCAAGTGGCTGACTTCGACAATGAAAGCATCGATTAGCGCAATGGCTGTCGTGAGTGAATGATACGTATCCGGCAGGCCGCGTGACACATAAAAATGATGAAGCGTCGGCTCATGGCTCTCGTAGTATAACTGGTCGCTAAACAAGAGTGTCGTAATGTGATGTTCTTTCGCGTACGATAAGATAACGCTTGTTTCTTTTGGTATTTTACCAAATCCAAATAAAATAAGCACATCTTGGCTCGTAATGTGCGCGAGTGTTTCGAAGATTTCAGAACCACTACTACAGAGATGTTGAATCGCAATCCCGAAGCGATTGAGTCGAAAATAAAGTAAGTCGCCCAATGCTTTGGTGGCTCCTTTACTAAAAACATAGACTTGTTTCTTTTGCGTAATTGCCCGGGCTGCCTGCTGCAACGTTTCTCCTTGTAAATGAGCCGCTGTTTCGTTTAAATGTTGAATTTCTCTTTGAATGAAGGCATTCGCACTCTCAAAAGGAGCGGCTTCTTGCCGTCGTTTTTCTAACTTCTTAGAAGGCGAGATGCGTTGTTGCGTGAGCCAGGCTTGTTTTAATTCTTTATAATTCGCAAACCCTGTTTTTTTAGCGAAACGAGTCAACGTCGCATTGCTAATGCCAATGGTTTCTGTGACCTCGCTAATTGATAAAAAGGGCGCAAGTTGCGGATGATTAGTAAAAAAAGCGATAATTTTATGGTCGCTAGCCGTTAATTGTGGATTACTGGTATCGAATAATTCAGCCATGGATGAGCTCCTTGTATATTATATTTAAGGTTTTAATCTTCCAATTTTTAGAGGAGAACCTTATAAACCT
>DXBN01000218.1 GCA_019116505.1 Candidatus Enterococcus avicola
CTCTAAAAATGACTTTTTAATGCAGTTTCAGGCGGATATTTTGCAAACAAAAGTAAAACGGCCAGCGTTTTTAGAAACGACTGCGTTAGGAGCTGCTTTCTTGGCAGGTTTAACAACTGGTTTTTGGCAAAGTTTTGATGAAATTAAAACTGTGTATATGAATGCTGAAACCTTTGAACCACAAATGCCAAGTGCTACTAGTGAGAATTTGTATCAAGGCTGGCAAGAAGCAGTAGAAGCAACAATGAAATTTAAACATCGACCAATCAATAATTAAGTTAGGAGAGATCTAATGGAACAAGCCGTTATTTTGGAACCGTTTGATCGGATTTTAAGTGGATACGAAAAATTAACAGAAGTTTCTGTGACGATTAGTGATTGCTCTTATTTGTGTGAACGATATAAAAAATTTGGGGTCCAAGGATATCGTTTAGGCGATTATCGCGGAATGAGTTATTTAAATCGCTATTTAACTTGCTCGGTCAAGCGGGCACCAATGTTAATCTATAAAGACAAGTACTTAATCCCGCTTGTTTTTCGCATGTCTGAAGACTCTTATCGATTATTTGATGAGCCAGTTCGTATGGAGGCCTTCTTTTATTTATTGGATTGGTATTTAGAAAACAAACCAAAGAAAGCCATTATGAAAACGCCAAGGGAAGATTCTATTTATGTCAATAATCCTCATAATCTAGTAATAGACAGTGCCTATTTATCTTTTCGATTGTCTGAAATTTTAGATGGTTCTGGTTTTCCACTCAGCCAAATTTCCAGCTTGGAAGAATTTATTGATTGGAATCGGGTCAATAAATTGATTGATAATGGAGGAATTGGTCGCCATAGTAAAATCTTTGATAGGGAAAATCAACAAAATATGTCAGAATTGCGAGTCATTTTTAAAATTATTCATTTAAAATATCCAGAAACGCAATTATTAGAATTTTAAAAAAGTCGGAGGCCCAATGAAAAAAGAGAATAAAGAGTTATTTGAAAAAAGTAAACGTGGGGCATTACAGTTACTGTTTAGTCGATTTGGTATTATTTTAGTTTTATTGTTGATTCAAGTTTTATTGTTATTCGGTCTGTTGAATTATGTTGCGACTAATTATATCCATCTATATTATACGGTAAATTTAGTCTTTACTTTGACCGGCTATACCTTGTTGTTTAATAGTTCGAGTGATAATAGTGTCAAGATGACTTGGATGGTGGTTTTCACTGTTTTACCAGTAGTTGGGATTTTACTTTATCTTTATACCCAACTGGAATTTGGACATCGTTATGAACGTCGTCGTTTAATCGCAATTATTAAGAATAGCCGTCATTTGATTCAAAGTCAGCCAAAAGTAAAAAAGGAACTTGAAGCTAATAAGGACTTAAAAGGAATTGTTTCCTTTTTGAATCAAACGAATACCTATCCTGCCTATCGAAATTCAGATGTGACTTATTTTCCTTCAGGAGAAGAAAAGTTTGCTGCACTCTTAGAAGAATTGAAACAAGCAAAATCATTTATTTTTATGGAATATTTTATTGTCGGCAAAGGTGAAATGTGGAGTGCGATTTTAGAAATTTTAATTCAAAAAGCACAAGAAGGCGTCGAAGTCCGTTTTATGTATGACGGTTTTTGTGAGTTTTCGTTATTACCACGCTCGTATTCGAAAGAGTTAGAAAAAATGGGAATTAAATGCCGAGTGTTCTCGCCAATTCAACCATTCGTTTCAACCGTTTATAATTTCCGTGATCACCGTAAAATTTGTGTTATTGATGGACAAGTCGCTTTTACCGGTGGAGTGAATTTAGCCGATGAATATATTAATAAAGTGGAACGTTTTGGCCATTGGAAAGATACCGCTGTTCGCGTGAAAGGCGAGGCGGTTGAAAGTTTTACATTAATGTTTTTACAGATATGGGCTAATAATAGTGACACTTCAGATTTTGGACAATGGCTAAATGTTCCCAAAGAAAAAATTTTAAAAGACGATGAAGCGAAAGGCTGGGTTGTCCCATACGCAGATTCACCGTTGGATGCAGAACGAGTAGGAGAAATGATTTATTTTGACCTGCTAAATAAAGCGCAGGATTCAGTGCAAATCATGTCGCCTTATTTAATTTTAGATGGAGAGATGGAAACGGCTTTAACTTTTGCGGCAAAGCGTGGTGTCAAAGTCGATTTAATCTTACCCCACGTCCCAGATAAGAAATATGCCTTTGCTTTAGCCAAAAGTCATTATAAGACACTGATTGAAGCGGGGGTTAACATTTATGAATACACACCTGGATTTGTTCACGCTAAAGTTTTTTTAGTTGATCAATACAAGGCAACGGTAGGTACGGTTAACTTAGATTACCGTAGTTTCTATCATCATTTTGAATGTGGTGTTTATTTGGAAGATGTTCCATCGATTGAAGAAATTAGTGAAGACTTTAAAAAAACTTTAAGCCTTTCTCAAAAGGTAACGTTAGAAGATGTTCAAAAAGAAAAAGCTCTAACAAAAATTACCGGTTGGGTCTTAAAAATATTTGCACCACTTATGTAAGAAAAAGGTTCCTAAATGTCTTTTGACATTTAGGAACCTTTTTGAGTTTATTGATAAGTGTTGGCGGCTGTTAAAGCAAATAAAGGACTTTGAACCGCTGGAACTAGCAGTGTTAATTCATGCATCGCTCGCGTTGCAATGGTATATAGAACCAATTGATCGTGGTGAGTCGAGAAGTTCTCGCCAATATTCCAAGCGAAGACACTATCAAACTCCAAGCCTTTTGCCAAGTAAGCAGGAATAATC